>NZ_PJBM01000246.1:0-32096 GCF_002836075.1 Shewanella sp. GutDb-MelDb
TGCCGCCCGTGGTGAGGCTGCCTGGCTCTGGATCATTACCGCCATCCATGACGCCCGCTTCTAGAACTTCGCCAGTCGCATCGGCAATGGTGGAAGTGATCAACGGAATATCGTTGGTGCCGGTGACAGTCACGGTGACAATTTGAGTGCTGAATGCACCAAACTCATCGGTGACGGTGACCAAGAAAGTCTCGTCGTGGGTTTCACCGGAGGCGAGTGCATCAACCAAGGCGTTATTAGCTAAAGTGTAGCTCCACACGCCGGTGCTGGCATTAATGCCGAAAGTACCATAGTCATTGACCTGAGGGACAAAATCCCAGCTCCAACTGGCTCCGTTATCGACATCACTGGCGGTTAACGTGCCGCCCGTGGTAAGGCTGCCTGGCTCTGGATCATTACCGCCATCTATGACGCCTGCTTCTAAGACTTCGCCAGTCGCATCGGCAATGGTTGAGGTAATGAGCGGAATATCGTTGGTGCCGGCCACTGTCACTGTGACCTGTTGGCTAGCCGACAATCCGTATTCATCTGTTACTGTTATATTAAAAGATTCGGTAACGATATCGCCAAAGGCTAAGCTATCAGCTAGTTCATTACTCAGTGTAAAAGACCAGACCCCGGTGTCTTCATCGAGAGTGAATAGTCCGTATGGGGTCTGAGCAGGGCTATCCAAACTCCATGTAAGCACGGCGCCATCATCAACATCCATCGCCGTTAACGTTCCGCTTGTTTGGGCTTGACCGGTTGTCTCAATATTGCCACCGACTAAAACTCCCGCTTCAATCACGTTACCCATGGCATCTTCCAATGAGGAGGTCACTTCTGGTGCGTCATTTTCTCCGGTAATAGTAATGATTAAGGTGAGAGAAACCTGATCACCGTCGGCATCTACCAGAAGGTAGTCAAACGATTCAAATACTTGATCACCCAACGCGAGAGCCTGTATATCGGTGGATTGCTCATTGAGGGTGTAGGTATAGCTGCCATCAGCAGCAATGGTTAATGATCCATAGTTTCCTGCAATTAAGTTTTCAGTGGCTAAATCTATTGAACCTGTCGCGGTGGATACTTGTGTCACCTCCGCTAGGTCAGCTCCTAAGGTATCGTTAGCTAAAACATTACCTAAAACGCCTTCAAGATTGTCTTCATTGATGGCATTTACATCGTCAAGACCCGATGGAGCATCATCAACAATACTGGCAGTGACGATTGCTGTTGTTATATCCCCTTGATTATCTGTTAATTGTACTAAGAATAGTTCTGATAAAATATCTGATTCACTATGGTCTAATGCACTATTAAGTGTGTAGCTGTAGGTGAGGATTGAATTAATTGGATCATAGCTAGAAATGACAAGTGAGCCGTGTTCACTGGGGATAGTGACGGGGCCAATAAAATTACCATCGACAAATACTTGGACACCGTTAATGGTTAATGCGTTTATTCCAGCTTGCACCGTGACAGAAACGCTTTCAGCTTGTGAAAGTGATGCGATTTGAGGCTCTGAGCCGTCAGAAAGATTTTTCTCAAATAACCGAACCGAACTTGTTGTAATCGTAGGCAGAGAAAACTGCTCTAAGAAGTTTGGTAATTCAGCTATACGAGTAGTTTGTACCTGTTCGAAACCGTCAGTGTTATGTCCTGCACCTGCAATAGTTTCGTCACCCGCACGGTTTACTGATACGAACCCTCCACCTTCATTTGCTGTCGGGCTCGCTTCGCCTGCAGCAGTATCGGGTAGGTTTAGAGTCGGATCTTCACCGCTTAAAATCTGTGCTTGTAACGCTGCAATTTCAGGGTCAATTGTTTCAGTTATTGTGTCAGTCGCTTCAAACCCTGAAGTCGTCACCTCGTTGTTGTCATTGAAGTCTATATGGGTGGCTGTTGTACCATCGCTGTACTGGAGTTTGAATGTTGCATCGACGGCGACATTAAACATAGTATTTTGGCGTAAGGTATCACCCACTTTTAATGAGACCATCTCACCTTGATCGTTTTGGCTGCTAATGACGCCAGAAAGCTCAACAATGGTGGCATCCTGCTTTGAAATATATGTACCCATCATGATTTACTCTACTATCTCATCCGTGAGCTAAATGGAGGATAGTCAGTACTTAGTCATTTTAAATTATTGTACTGACAGTACAAATTTCGTACGTCATTGAAGCGTTGTCAAATAAGCTAAAGTCAAGGTGGGTAAGCGATATGTTTACTGGGTTTGATACCCATTTTTAAAAATTAACTTTATCAACTAGCTAGCTTTGAATAGGGTTTTAGAGGAATTGTTTAAAAGTCAAAAAGCCACTTAAAAGTGGCTTTTATATTCAAAATAAATATAAGCGTTAGCTACATTTTTGCAGCGTTACGTCGAGTTTGTAGTGCTCTGTTAAGTTCGCCTTGATGCTCTTGAGCATCGGCGAGAGCATACAAGTTAGTTATATCATCTTGCAGGTAGCATGCTTTTTGCCACCATATTTTAGCATTGTGGTAGTCGTGATTTTGATGATAGAGCTTAGCTAAACAGATTTGGTAATCAACATTGTCTTCAAAGTGAGATTCAAGCGCGAGTAGCTGTTTTTTAGCTTCAACATCTGCCGGTAAAAGCACTTGTGAAAACGCTTCGAAGATAGGCTTTGAAGGCGCTGCTTTGAGTTGCTTTTGCAGCAACTTTATCGCTTGCTCTTTTTGACCGAAACGGTTTAATCCAATGGCGTATTCTGCAATATAGTCTGCTTGTTTTCTTTCGCCCCGAGATAACCAATGCCAGCATTTTTCCAATTCTTGCTCATTGGTTTTCGATGCGCTTTGCAGTAAGGCAATATTGGTCTCGAGCGAGAGCGTATTAAAGGCTTCTTCAGTAAGGATCTGCTTTTTACTGATAATAGGTAAGATTAACTTAAGTGCCTGCCAGTCTTGTTGTGCTTGGTATAGATCTACAGCAAGTTTTAAAACAGGGACTTTACTCTTACTGGTCGGGTTTAATTTTTCTAGCTCCTTTCGGGCTAAATCGAGCTCACCTTGTTGTAATAAATAACGGGTACGAGTAGTACTTACAGCTTTGACCGCTAACGGTTCCAGTTCCGCTTTTGCTAAATATTCATCACGAGCACTAATGTTATTTTGATGCTGAGCAGCACGGGCTGCAGCAAGTAGGTTTAGCGCGGGTATCTCACCTTTTTCTGCGCCTTTAACCATGGCTTTTTCTGCGGCTGGCCAATCTTCTTCTGCTAAGGCTAGGGCGCCCATAAGGGTATGCTTTCTTGCCGCCTTTTTGCGCCATTTTTCAGGTAAAAGGCGACTACCAATAATAAGGTTAAGCACCCACACAACTACAAATTCAACCACTTGTAGCAGACTGTAAAATACAATGAGTGCGATAAAAGCAAATACAATACTGGTTTCAGCTTGGTAGTCTCCAAGGGCAATATAAAGGTATCCTTTATTGCCAGCGAGGAAAGGGCTTACACATAATCCAAGTAAAATAATGCCAAGATAGACGAGAGCACGAACCATTATTGTGTCTCCTCAGTCATCAAGTCACCGTATGTCACCAATTGATTTAGTAAGTTAGATGAGTCAAAGCGCTCAATTGACGCAGTTTGAATTTTTAAGGTTTTCAGTGCGTCGAGTGTGGCTAACGCATCAATGACATGTTGATCTTCTAGGTCAAAATATTGGTAAACCCACTTTCTAGCTAATTTAACCGAGTTGCGGTAATTGACTTGATCTTGTCTGTAAAGCGCGAGTTGAGCTTGTAGTAACTTGTTACGTGTATTTTCAACTAGATACCACTGTTGATCAGGCTCTAACAGTGGTGCGGCATCTGTGGTTCGCTTTCTAATAATGACAAAGTCATCGATGAGTGCTTGCCAAGATCTGGCGAGATTTGATTGCCAGTCATCCAGTGAGCCACTTACTTCGGTGTCTTTTAGTTCTTCTGCTGAAAAATGAGTCTCAGCGCGATTTAGCGGTAAGGTTTCTAGCCCTTCAATAAGCGTATCTAGGGTTAATACAGTGCCTGCTATATCGGTATTTTTTATTGATGCGGTTGCTGCTATATCATTTGCTAATGCCTTTCTTAATGGCATTAAAGAGGGATCGCGCATTGACTTAATGCGTTCATCCGCAGCCTTCAGTAAGCTCGTTGCTGTACTTGGATCTTGCTCAAGCCATAACTTCTGCCCTGCGAGTCTGACGAGGTATTTAGCTTCTTCTGCTCGCCAGTGATTGGGGTTACGTTGAGCAATAATCGATACGCGTTCTTGCAACTGCTCTTGCTCGCTTTGAGCGGCTGAAAGGGCTAAATCTACATTAGATTTGAACTGGACTTGTTGCTGTTCTAAAAAAGCGATCCGTTGATTTGGCTGAACAAGTTCTGCTTGTATTTTTTGCTCTAAAGCCAGCGACTGTGCTTTTTGGGCTTCGAGCTGTTGATAAAGATAATACCCGCCTGCCGCCGCTGCAAAAGAGACCATCAGCAAAATAAAGAGGGTAATAATAATCCCCCAAGGAGCTGATTGATTAGATTCAATCGGCGTGTCTTTGACAGCATGCTGTGCGGTACTGGTTTGTGGCTCTGACTTCGCGTCGATAACAGGCTGCGCCGCAATGGTTGTTTCAGGGCTTGGCTCGCTAGAGCTGACGTCAGTGTGCTTGTTTTCCATTAAACAGTCCTTGAAAGCGATGATGCTGCAGTAAAACGAGTACATTACTAATGTTAGTGTGACAGGCTATAAAGATAGCGCAGTCAGCATGGCATTAGTATTAGCGGCTTTAGCATTGGTTACGGTACTTAGACCGTATGCGATAGCTTTGTCATATACTCGGGAGCTTGGGACTATAATATGACAAGTTTGCAGCCATGCAAATAGTTCATTTGGAACAGTTTTGACGAGGTTATCGAGTATATCGCCACTGGTGATGATGATAGTGTCTATACCGAAGGTTTGCCATTGTTGGCAAATATTGGAAATATCTAACTCAGGACAGCCTCTTTGATAGACTTCCCAGTAACTCAAATTGGCTTTTCGTTGGCAAAGTTCAAGCGCTAAATCTTCTCGACCACCCACGCCACGCACAATGACAATATTTTTATCATCCACATGTTTTAGTGTTGCTAAACTGAGTAACCCTTCCGTTTGTTGGCAATCCGCAGGGGCTTTTTCGGCGTTAATACCAAGTGCTTTTAAGGCTAAATAGGTGGCTTCGCCAACGGCAAAGTATTGTGCCGATGATGGCCATTTATCAGTAATTGCAGTTGATGCGAATTTGACAGCATTGGTACTAATGAAGATGAAGATATCAGCTTGCTGTAACGCGCTATCAATCTGTTGAGCGTCAAGGTTTGAAGTGGGTTTTACGTGTAATAAAGGCGTCGTAAGGTAAGAGACGTTTCTTAACGATAACGCCTCTTCCATTAACTGATTACGCCCTTGAGGGCGTGTCAGTAGTACTTTCATCAATACGATTTACGCTTTTGCATATACAGCATCAAGAATTGTTTTAGCGCCTTTGGCTAGCAACTCTTCAGCAAGTGCTATACCCAGCTTTTCCGCGTCGTCTTTATGGCCAGATGAAGCCGCTTCAATAATTTGGCTACCATCTGGGTTACCGACTAGACCACGAAGATTTAATATGTCGCCGTCAAGCTCTGCATAAGCACCAATGGGGACTTGGCAGCCACCTTCAAGGCGAGTATTCATTGCGCGCTCAGCAGTGACGCGAAGACGAGTTTCTAAATGCTCAAGTGGGGCTAGTAGCGCTTTTACGCGTGTATCAGCGGTACGACATTCAATACCGACGGCGCCTTGGCCATTAGCGGGTAATGAGTCTTCAGCAGAGATAAAGCTGGTAATTCTGCTTTCAAGTTTTAAACGCTTAAGGCCTGCTGCTGCAAGGATAATCGCATCATAGTTACCCGCATCTAGCTTAGCTAAGCGCGTACCAACGTTACCACGTAGATCTTTGATTTGAAGATCTGGACGTGCTGCACGAATTTGGCATTGACGACGCAAGCTAGAAGTACCAACAACCGCACCTTGAGGCAGTTCATTAATGCTCTTAAAGTCATTTGAAACAAATGCGTCACGGGGATCTTCACGCTCACAAATGACTTCAAGACCTAAGCCTTCAGGAAAGTCGACAGGAACGTCTTTCATTGAATGAACGGCGATATCGGCTCTGTCTTCTAGTATGGCCACTTCAAGTTCTTTCACGAACAAGCCTTTACCACCCACTTTAGCAAGAGGCGTATCTAAGATGATGTCACCTTTAGTGCTCATAGGCAGCAATTCAACGGTGAGGCCTTGATGGATTCTTTCCAGTTCAGCTTTCACAAATTCAGCTTGCCACATGGCAAGAGGGCTCTTACGTGTTGCGATACGAATTACATTTTGAGACATGCAGAATATTCCATCTTAGATCTTAGTTGCACCAATGCTAACATTGCCCGAAAGCAGATGTAACGTTATGCTGCTAATTCTTTGAAGTACACCCCGTTATATCCCGTTAGAAAGTGTGATCTTGATCACGCTCGCTTGCCGTTGAACATTTTGACGTATACATTAGGCATAGCAATTTATATTAAGGAGTGGACTCAGTTTGGCAGAAAAGCTCGATATGCTCGAATGTGCAGCTGAAAGATTGGATTGTATTCGATATGCGCGAGCGAGCGCGTTATTGTCGCCACTTAAACGGTATTTGCTACGCCTAATCCCCGTTTTATTACACCATCATTCAGATAAACTCCCCGGTTATAATGGACCGCTTACGCCCAATGGGATTTTTGATTTCCATTTAAATGCGGAAGATTTTGAAGCTTGTGACACCCTCGATATTACCGTGCCGCCCAATGCCATTAAGCCTAACGCGCTTATAGAGGGTGTTTATAGTATGGGGAGCACGGCTAGCTTTGGGCAAAATTCTCAAAGTGATATTGATGTTTGGCTGATCCACAATAAGTCGATGAGTCAGAGCCAATGTGAGTTATTAGCGCAGAAAGCGAGTTTGTTAACCCAGTGGTTCGCGCAATTTGATTTCGAAGTGAATATCTATTTAGTGCATCCTCAACAATTCGTTATGGGCCAAGATGATCAAAAAGATCTGTACAACAGTATGGGCCATGAGCATAGCGGTAGTGCGCAACATTGGTTGTTGCTTGAAGAGTTTTACCGTAGTCATTTTAAATTAGCCGGAAAGGTGATTGCGTGGTGGCCACAAGCCAAAAAAAGAGCCCATTTACTATCGCTTGGTGATGCTCGGGCATTACCCGCTAGCGAATATTTTGGGGCATCATTGTGGCAGCTATATAAGGGAGTAGAAAAACCGCATAAGGCGTTGCTAAAGGTTCTGCTTTTAGAAGCTTACGCAAGTGAATACCCTCATACTCGTTTAGTGAGTGACCGCATTTGGAAGCGCACTCTAGAGGGCGACTTTTCTGCAGGAAACGATGCTTATTATCTATTGTACGAGTCTATTGAAACTTATTTACTAAAGTTGGGTGATGCGAGAAGACTTGAGATCACTCGTCGTTGCTTTTATCTTAAATGCGGTGTGAGGCTCAGTTTCTCTGAACAAGCAAAAGATTGGCGTTATTACAAAATACATCAACTGGTTGAAAACTGGGGCTGGGCAGCAAGCTTAGTTGAAACACTCGATAATTGTGAGTATTGGCATTGTGGTCAGTTGCAGTGGTTTAATGAGCAACTTAATGAGCTAATGCTGGGGAGTTATCAAACGCTGTTGCACTTTGCTTCTGCGCATCGCTTGAGTGAGAGCCTGAGGATTTCAGAATTAGGTCTGTTGACCCGTAAGTTACATACCTACTTTAGTGAAGATGAGCATCAAATTATGACGCTTAATCAACTCTGGAGCCGCTCAATTACAGAAGATCATCTTTCGATTATCTATAGTGAACAGGACAAAAATTACTATTTATATCGATGTGCACCCAATCCCAAACAATTTCTGCAACACAGTGCGGTTTACCATTCCAAGAGCAAAGCTAAGTTGTTGGTGTGGGCGTCACTCAATTGCATTTCAGTGCAAAGCACTCGCTGGTATGAAGTTAAAAAGAGCAAGCGCAGAGCTGAGTTTTTAACTCGAGCGGCCAGGCGTCTTGATGGCTTGATCGATCTTGCTTCAATGAAAGTATCAAAAATGGCGCTTTGTCAGCCTTGGCATTTTAAGAAATTGGTATTTCTGCTCAACTTTAATAGTGATCCAACAGAGCAGTGGCTTGGCCAAGAGATAATGGCTGATTATTTGAATAGTAATATTTTTTCAATGGGCAAGCATAAAACCAATATGCTGGGGTCTATTGATGTTATTAGTTTAAATAGTTGGGGAGAGTGGCATTGTAATCATTTTGAAGGCGAGAAAGCGATTTTAGAAGCGCTGGCTTCAGTGACTCCCGGAATGAGAAGGGCGACGCACGAGGTGTGCATTGAGGTTATTAGCTGCTCAAGTAAGCTTCGCTCGCAAACTGAACGCAGCGTTAAAAACCTGCTAGACAGGGCGGTTCGTTTAACGGATCAAGCTCAAGATTCATCTACCTTGGTTTATCCACTCAAAGTGGGTCCCATCCGCTATGGTATCTTCTTTAATAATCGCGGTATGCATTTCGAAAACCTAAGCGATGCAAAGTCCTTTTACCAGCAGCTTTCAAAAAGAAAATTGGTTGAAATACCGCGACCTGAACTCGGCAATGAACCTTTTTCAAAGCTCCCCTCGGTTATTCAGGACTATGCCGCAAAAGGGGCGGTTCAGTACTTTTTACGCCAACGTGTAGAAGGACTCGATGTGTTTATTCTAGATGAGAATAATGCGTTAAATCATTATGTTCAAGAGGGAGCTGATGTCGAAGGCTTGGTGAGCCAGGTGAGTCATCATCACGCATTTAATGACTCAACATTAGAGAAAGAACAGTTTAATATGCCACAGTTTTTTAAATTGGAACGCGTCAAAGGCCAGCTTATTGCGTTGCCTTTTGGTGTTTCAAAGGAGGCTTACGAGGTGGAGTTTTAAGTTTGGATGGAGGTTTTATAAAAAGAGGAGTTTCCTCCTCCTTAATAAACACTAGATATCTAGCTTTAGCCCACTTTGCTTGAAAATAGATTCGATAACAAACGGCATGAATTCAGTGTCGTTACGCTGATCTAACCATTTACCTTCAATGTAGGCAAAGTGATAACCACCAAACTGCGTTGCTAACCAAATCTCATGCATTGGCTCTTGCTTATTGATCACTATCTTAGAGTTGCCGTTAAATTCTAATTGTAAGACATTACCAGAACCATCGACATCGACGTCAGCATCTTGCTCGTCAATAAGAACCTCTAACGCATTATCAATTGCTTGAAACATTTCATCGGCAAGTTGATGAAATTCGAAATCTGTTATAGCCATGCTAATTATTCCTCAGATTTTTAAGATTGCAGTTAATGTAGCTAATACTACCAATCCAATCTGCGATTACCAATCACATTAATTTTAGGGTTATTGGGTTTTGATGTATTAATACGTAATATATAAAATTTAAGTAACTGTTTAATATCGGTTTAACCCAGTCGTTCACCTGAGTTGTAACACCTGTTTGATACAGTAAAATATCGATAAATAAGCGACTAGTGCCTATTAACCCATCACATGGCTATCTTTTAGGTGTTTATCTTAGTAAAACAGCCCCTAAATAACTGTAGAAACAGCGGATATAAATGCGTTATAGGCTTGACTGATAATGGCCTTGTCTGCAAACATCAAGAATAACTATTTTTGCCACACAGCAGGACATTGATATGGGTTGCTCCTGTCTTAGGTCATTGCGCTAAAGGGTCAACCGATGTTGAAAAAAATGAGGCTGTTTTTGTTGGTCGGGCTTGGTAGCCTAGTACTTTTAGGTTGTGGGCAAAAAAGTGCGTTATTTAGAGCGCCGCCGCAAGATGTTAATCAAGCAGAGCAGGATCAAAAGTCGCCAGACGTAGAGCCTAAGCCAAGCGAAGAAAGTAACAAGGACTAAAGACGTGGATCATTTTATATATCAAGCAGAAGAGCTTTACGCCGAACAATGTCAGGTGGCCGAGTTAGCTAAGCAACATGGCACACCTCTTTATATCTATTCGCGAGCAACGCTGGAGCGACATTGGCATGCTTTTGATAATGCGGTTGCTAATCATCCACATCTTATCTGTTATGCGGTTAAAGCGAATTCAAATATTGCAGTATTGAATGTGCTTGCACGTTTGGGCAGCGGTTTTGATATTGTCTCAGGCGGCGAACTTGCTCGAGTGATTGAGGCCGGTGGCGATCCGGCTAAAGTGGTGTTCTCAGGCGTAGGTAAAACGGTCGCCGAGATGGAGATGGCGTTAGAGATTGGTATCTACTGCTTTAACGTAGAGTCTGCCGCTGAACTGGAACAATTAAGTATCGTTGCACATCGAATGGGCAAGATAGCGCCGGTGTCTTTGCGGATCAATCCAGACGTTGATGCGGGCACGCACCCTTACATCTCAACCGGGCTTAAAGAGAATAAGTTTGGTATTGCGATGGAAGAGGCTGAAACTATTTTCTTACGTGCCAAAGTGTTGCCAGCGTTAGACATTAAAGGTGTTGATTGCCATATCGGTTCTCAGTTAACTGAGATTAAGCCGTTTCTAGATGCAATGGATCGCATGTTGGCTTTAATCGATCGTTTAGCGGATCTAGGGGTCGAGATTAAGCATTTCGATGTCGGTGGCGGTCTTGGTGTCACTTACGATGATGAGTTACCACCACAACCCGACGTCTATGCCGCAGCATTACTCGAGCGTTTAGGTGAGCGAGATCTTAAGCTAATTTTCGAACCCGGTAGAGCGATTGCAGCTAACGCCGGTATTTTTGTCACTCAGGTGCTATACCTCAAAGAGAACAGCGAAAAGCGCTTTGCCTTAGTTGATGGTGCCATGAACGATTTAATTAGACCGGCGTTATACAGCGCGTGGCAAAAAATTATCCCGGCTATTGACCGTGGCGGCCAGACGCAAAGCTACGATGTGGTGGGACCTGTGTGTGAAACCGGCGACTTTTTAGGTAAAGATCGTCAGCTTAATGTGCAAGCGGGTGACTATTTAGCCATTCGTTCTTCAGGCGCATATGGTTTTACCATGGCGTCGAACTACAATTCACGGCCGCGAGCGGCAGAATTGATGGTTGATGGTGAGAATGCGTACGTGATCCGAGAAAGAGAAAAGCTTGCCCAATTGTGGCAAGGTGAACAATTACTACCGTAAACTCGATCAATAGAATGTAGCGTGATGGACACCGTCCGCTACGGTTACCTTTAAGGAAGTCCATCTTGATTCAATTCACTAAGATGCACGGTTTAGGCAATGACTTTATGGTTGTTGATGGGGTCACACAAAATGTGTTCTTCTCACCGGATCAGATCCGACGTCTAGCAGACCGAAATTTTGGCATCGGCTTCGATCAATTATTATTGGTTGAACCCCCGTACGATCCGGATCTTGATTTTCATTATCGAATTTTTAATGCCGATGGAAGTGAAGTGGAGCAATGCGGTAATGGCGCCCGTTGTTTTGCTCGATTCGTGAGCAATAAAGGCTTAACGCAAAAGCATAAAATCCGTGTGAGTACCTCGTCAGGCAAGATTACCTTGAGACTGGAGCGAGACGGTAAAGTCACGGTTAACATGGGCGTGCCCGTGCTCGAACCGGCTAAAATACCTTTTAACGCAAAAAAGGTGGAAAAGACCTACTTGCTAATGGCGTCCTCAGCGACTTACCTTTGTGGTGCTGTATCGATGGGCAACCCACACTGTGTGATTGACGTTGCTGATGTGGCAAATACTGATGTCGATACTATTGGCGCAGAGTTGACCCAACATGAGCGTTTTCCTAAAGGGGTTAATGTTGGCTTTATGGAAGTGGTTAACGCTGGCTATATCAAACTGCGCGTTTATGAGCGCGGCGCAGCTGAAACATTAGCCTGTGGCACTGGGGCATGTGCTGCGGTGGTGGTGGGTATTTTACAGGGTAAGCTAGACAGAAATGTACGCGTTGATCTGCCTGGTGGCACATTAATGATCAACTGGGATGGCGAAGGTAAGCCGTTATGGATGACTGGGCCTGCAGAGCACGTTTATGATGGACAAATTCCTCAATGACAGATAACACCATGAAGCAACCGCCGTTTGACGAGATCTTGATCCGAGAATACCTGCTGGATAACCCTGATTTTTTTAGCCGTTACCCTGAGTTATTGATTGCGATGCGTATTCCCCATGCTGAACGAGGAGCCGTTTCATTGGTTGAACGTCAGCAAGAATCATTACGTCAGCGAGTCGCGCAGCTTGAAGAGGAGATCACCGCTCTACTGTCAATGGCGTCACGTAACGAGCAGATCTACATGTTTAACAGTGCATTGTCGATGCAGATGCTAAAATGCGAAGATATGGGCGAGTTGCGTCAGGTATTATCAAGCGGCTTAAAAGAGCAGTTTCAATTTAGCCATGTTCGATTAATCACCGTGCATGACATCGACAGTGCGTTGTCTCATATTTGGAGAAAGCGTTTAGATTCAGGTTATTATTTTGGTCGATTAACCATTGAAGAGTCGAAACGTTTGTTTGGTTCCGAGGTCGGCTCAGTCGCTTTATCTCGTTTGTCTAACGAGTGTGGTCAAGTGATATTTGCTATTGCAAGTTCAGATCCTATGCACTTTCATCCCGATATGGATCATCTATTACTTTCTCAACTCAAGCAGTTATTGGACCATCAGTTGTCTAAAATTTAACAGAGAGGCTTTATGGCTGACAATGTATCTTCGGGCACGTCACCTTGGCTTATCGATTTTGAGCGTTACCTGAAAACCGAACGACAAGTGTCAGCCTACACCGTGAGAAATTACTTGTTTGAGCTGAAACGTGTTGAAACATTGTTTTCAGTTAATGATAGCTGGCTAGACTTACAACATGAGTCACTGCAAGCCATACTTGCTAAACTACACCGTCAAGGATTAAGCCCTCGCTCTTTGTCTCTGACGCTGTCATCGATTAAGCAATTTTTCGATTTCCTGCTAAGAGAGCAACAGATCTCGGTTAACCCCGCACTTAACCTTAGGTCCCCGAAGCAAGGCAAACCTTTACCTAAAAATATGGATATTGATTCCGTTACCCATCTACTCGAAATCGATGCTAATGACCCATTAAGCTATCGAGACAAGGCGATAATGGAGCTGTTTTACTCCTCTGGTTTACGACTTGCAGAGCTTGCAGCACTAGATGTTGTTGATATTAAGTTTTCACAAGCGCAAGTCAAAGTGTTGGGCAAGGGCAGTAAAGAGCGCATCGTACCAATTGGTAAGTTAGCATTGGTTGCGATCACACAATGGCTTGATATTCGGCGTGCTATTGCCTGTGAGGACGACGCTCTGTTTGTGACGGCAAAGGGCCGCCGCTTAGCTCACCGTAGTATTCAAGCAAGGCTGGCTAAGTGGGGCCAAGAGCAGACGCTGGGCATTAAAGTACATCCACACAAGTTACGTCACTCGTTTGCGACCCACATGCTTGAATCCAGTGCTGACTTACGTGCAGTACAGGAGCTGCTTGGACATGCCAATCTGTCGACTACCCAAATCTATACTAGCCTTGATTTTCAACATTTAGCGAAGGTGTATGATGGCGCGCATCCACGAGCGAAAAAGGGCGGTCACAAATAATGATTATCTCTATTCGACCGCAAGCCTTTAGCGTGATTAGCTTTGATCTGGATGATTGTCTCTACGACAATCGACCCATCATTGCCCAAGCTGAAGCAGCCATGCAACAGTTTTTATTGCAGCATTATCCTCGCTCGACCCAATGGCAACTCAGTGATTGGCGTCAGCTTAAAATGAGCTTATTGGCTGAGCAGCCAGCGCTAAAACACGACACCAGTTTAGCGCGATTGATCTTGCTACAGCATGGGTTAATCGCTCTGGGTTATTCGGCTGAAGAAGCTAAAAAAGGTGCCAAAGCTGGGTTAGAGCACTTTAGATTTTATCGCAGTAATTTTAGTGTGTCGAAAGAGGTTATCGTATTACTGACTTTGCTGAAACAGCACTATCGTTTAATCGCCATCAGTAACGGTAACGTCGATTATCAACGTATAGGATTGGGTGACATATTTGAATTTGCGCTGAGTCCGGGTAATGGATTAAAGCAGAAGCCGGCAAAAGACATGTTTGTTCACGCGGCTCAGAAGCTGGGAACCCCACTGTCCAGTATTCTTCATGTTGGCGATAGCGCCAAAAGTGATGTTGATGGAGCAAGAAAGGCTGGCTGCCAAGCAGTATGGCTAAATCCTGGTTTTGGCGCTAAAGAATACGCTAAGGCGCATCAACAGCTAGCGCATATTACTCTCTCTGATATTCAGTTACTAAAGTGCTTAATTAATTAGATCATATCGATAAGCCAGCTTAACGAGTAAGCTGGCTTAAAATATGTCTATGCCGTTAGTGCAATTGCCTGCGGAAACAAAATAGTATTTTCGATGTGAATATGTTGTTTTAAATCCGCTTCAAATTCTGCAAGAGTCGCATAACAAACTCGCCATGTGGTACAGGCATGTGCTGGCGGTTGAAAACCATTTGTAAGCTCGCTTATCTTGTCAAATACCTGCAGTGCATCATCATGCTCATGCAGCATGGCATTAATCGGGTTGCTGATATGGCCGAAACACGTTTGCGTTTGTGCTTGGTTGTACAGGCCTTGAATTGCCGGAAACAAGATCTGCTCCTCTTTCATTAAATGTGGCATCAAATCATCGACTAATGCATTGATCCAACCTGCTAGTGGCTTAATTTCACTGTGTTTCTCACCATGAGCACGGACCATTTTTTGACTGTATTCAACGAGCAGCGGAGCCTTTTCTCTAACATAGCTATGGTGAGTAGCTTCAATGTAAGTGAGTAAATCTGGCAGTGGCAACTGTGCTAGTCCTTGCTCTGTATCCACATTTGAATCTAAGCTTTGCAGCGCACTTAATACGGCCTCAGCATCTGCATCAAAACGACCTATTGCGCGTTCAAGTGAGATCCCGCCGCCACAGCAGAAGTCGATGCCAAATTGACTGAAAATATGAGCGGTACGAAAATCGTTAGCAACTAACTCTCCAACACGGGTAGCTAGCAGAACTTCTTTTGATTGAGACATGATGGCACTCCAACAACTGCAAATAATATAACATGCATATTATTTGCAGTTTATGTGCTTCACAATGATTACTTGAGTAAAATGCTCGGGTAATCACACTTTTACTCTGGAAATCTTACTTTAGAGGTATGTTGATAACTTGATTGCTAACGGTTTGGTGGCTGAGCATGCCGCCAATTCGTATTGCGTTCAGCATCAACTCTATCTTCATCTTCACAATAATTTTTTCAAATACCTAAAGACCAATATTTATTAAACTCATATATTAAAATCAATAACTTAACAAACTTTTGGTCTGTTAAAAATCATCACCACTACGATTACCGCTGTTGGTAGGCTTATTGTTAGCTGTAAGTTGCAAAATGCTTATTTATTACAGTTCAGTAAAGACTTGTTGCTAACGTTGGTGTGCTTGGGGATATACATCGTGCATCTTGCAAATGTACAGTTTGGTTGTTTAGCTTTTAATCCATAACTAGGTGCTAATATATTATTTTAAATCAATCAGTTAATCTAATACTAAGTTACATCATCTCTGTCACAAATTTAACAAAAATGATCGATTATTAATCTTTAGCTCAGGTTCGATTCAGGTTCAAAGTAAAGAATACACACACCCGATATAGGGTCTTTATAATAAAAGAGATAATGATGATGAACCTCAAACAGCTCAAAGCACCTCTCGCGGTGTTTATGGCATTTGGTATCGCAGCATGCGGATCAGATGGCAAAGATGGGTCCGATGGGTCCGATGGAGTAACTCCACCGGTTTTTGCAACTACTGCTGAAACACTTAACCTTGAGTACCTGACTTACGGTATTGACGAACAAGGCGTTCGCGCTGCTACCTTTCGGTTAACCAATGAGAAGGACCAACTCGTTAAAGGTCTTGGTTCTGTGCGGTTCCTACATAGCCAACTGGCTACACTTGAGAAAGGTGGCACTCAACGCCAAGGCTTTGGTTATGTTACTTGTAGTGCTAATAATGAAGCAGGCGCTTGCTTAACGGATAATGAAGATGGGACATACACAGTCTTTAACCCTACATCTATATTAGACCTCGATACCTCAGCAAAGGGCTACGAGTTTGATAGTGAAGTACCACAGCGCTTTATGGTTCGTGTTCAAAGCTATGGTGGTTTACCGGTCATTGGCAGTGTTCAAGACATAATGCCAGAGATAGACTTTATGCTTAGCGGCGAAGCTGTCACGACTACCCGCAAGATTGTATCTACTGACTCATGCCTAGCTTGTCATACCGATATTTCGTATGCCCGATATGACTCTTACGACCGTTCACCACATTATGCTAACGACCTTAACGCTTGTGCATCTTGCCACGCGACAGGTGAAAAAGATGGTAAAGGTACTATTAACGAACGTGCGCACCGTTGGCACTTCGATAGTTACCTTACTAACGTTGAATCAACCAAAAATTGCCTCAGCTGCCACGAAAGCGAAAATACAGCCGAACTCCCTAACGCTTCAGATTGGTTAGCGGGTAATGACGCCAAAGCTTGTGCGACTTGTCACTCAGGGGATTACGCACCATCTCACGGTATCGATATGCCAATGACTTGTGGTGGTGTTTGTCACGATGTTGCTGAAATCCATGTTGCACCGGTTGAAGCGCTAGCGACAGCACGTGATATGTTTAGTATTGAAGTTATTAGCGTTGAAGCTACACCGGTCACCAGCACTCGTGGCGGCCACGATTACAATACCGCTGAAATTGCCTTGGTATTAGAGATCCGTGACTCGGCCGGTACTCCCGTGACTGAAATGCCTGACTTTAAAGCTTTACGTGCAACGTTAGCTTGGGACGCATCAACCAACTATAAAATGCTCACTATGGAAACATTAGTGGGCGGTAAGCTTGGTCGTATGGCTGATCATAGCGTTAATGCTAAGTTGAATGAAATGGAAGTTGTTCCGGTTGGCGCTGGTCAGTATGCCTTTGTTATTTCCGGTGCGCTAAACCCAGACCCAACCAAAAATGATACGGGTTTAATCATTCCAACGGGTACTGAGATAGCTAAAGGTGCTGTATCGATTGAATCAACCATTATGATTAACAAAGCAGGTGAGCTGCAGCCATCTGGTACCGATGGTGCTATCCAAAATCGCTTGCGCTCTGTTACATCATTCTTTGACATGCAAGGCTTAGCTGATACCCAGCGTCGCCAGGTTGTAAGTAACGAGCTTTGTGCTGCGTGTCATGGTGACATGGCTTACGGTATGCACTCTCGTCGCAACGATCTTGAACAGCAATGCTCAACTTGTCATAACCCAAATATCGCTATTTGGGATAAAACCTTTAATGCAGCAAAAACTGCACCAGACGATACTGTACTAAACCATCTTGGTTGGTCGGTGTATGTCCACGCGCTTCATGCTGGTGACAGAGAAGAGCAAAATCTAGAAGACGGCGCTATACGTGATTGGAAATATCCTGCAAATATTAAGGATTGCGCAGCGTGTCACGTTAGCGGTTCTGTGAAGCTTGATGATATCCAAAAATCGGGCATGTTTGTTACTCGTGATGCTTATTCTGAAGATGCTGAGTTCACGCTAACGTCTCCAGCGGCGGCAACATGCTGGTCATGTCATAGCGGCGGCGGCGAGCCACTCAAATCACATATGATTAGTAATGGCGCGCTCTTTAATGCACCACTTGACGGTGCTGATATAGAGGGTGATATCGTAGTGCAACAGAACAATCTTGAATCTTGTTCTGTCTGTCACTCAGAAGCTAAGCTCGCTGAGTCTCACAAGCTCTAAATTAGTTACTGTACCTTTATAACGTCTCGCCCTGCATTTGAGATTGGCCGCTATCAACCAATAGCGGCTTTTTCACTCGAAAACAAATATAAACAAATGCTAACGCCGCTCGGTGAGCGGCGTGGCTATTTGGAGGGCAAGGCTATTCAGCCAAGAGGGCGGATAGTCGTTCTAACTCAAACTTGGCTAATTCAATAGTTCGTATTGACGTAAGCCATATCTATCGGCGTATTCCTAACGCAAGAGCTGCGTGAATTGAGGGCTAAGGAGTCATCTGCCCTGTTTGTAATTTCAACTTAAATGCTGTTTATTGCGTGATGGAAAAGGCTTTATTCAGCTTCATCATAAAGTTGATACAGCCACTACTGGTGAAAACTATTAAGTGGATCTGGTTACCAACCTTGTTGACGTTTGCCCCAACTACCACACCATGCTGCACACTGAAAGCCCGCGATGTATTTCACTAAGCTTAGAAAGATAATTATTAGCAGCGCAAAATTGCGATATAGTGACGTCCAATATGCGTAAAGCCATTTAGTCGTAGGTTTTAAATTGTTGCCACAAAACATCGAAAAAAATATTAGCCACAGTTGGTTTGGCCAGCTGTATTTAGGCAAATCTAATGCGGTTAAGTTAACTGCTGATGGTATTGAATTTAGCTGTGCTAAAGGCCAGTTTTTAGCGCTGTACCGCAAACCCCAAACTGCAGTTGATAAGGTGCATATATCCTGGCAGAAGCTAACATCTCCACCTGTTTTCTCTCTGAGCTTTTTTGGAACTTTGCTAAGTTTTCAAGTTGATGGCAAGCCACAACAGCTTGCTTTTCTCAGTTATTTGGCCAAATCAAAATTCAAACAACAAGTTGAAGTACTGTGGGCGCAAGCTCATGAACAGCAGTTATGCCGTTTAATCACGCGGATTGAAGCTACCCTCGCTAATCATTATCTACGTGCATCGCTACTAGAGAAGATGCAGTTAAGAATAGCGCGAGAATATAAACGCTGGTTCCCTTGGTGCCAGTCCCTGTGCGATCCCTTATATAAGTCGTTTGAATTATCAACACCGACTAAGCTCGCACTAAATAAGCTACAGCAGTTTTATCGCTGGGATAAAGTGACCATAAAGCAGCTGCGTGAAGGCTATATTCAATCTCAACTGCTTAAGCATGCTGATTTTTTTGACCATATTGAATCTAATCCTTTAACGGATAAGCAGCGACTGGCTTGTGTTATTGATGATGATAACAATTTGCTGCTCGCTGGGGCGGGAACCGGAAAAACCAGTGTCATGGTCGGGCGTGCAGGGTACTTAGTTGAGAGTGGCAAAGCCCAAGCGAGTGAGATCTTATTGCTAGCTTATGGCCGAAAAGCGGCTGATGAGATGGATCAACGGATCAAAGATAAGCTTGGGACTGATGAGATTAACGCGAGCACTTTTCACCGTCTGGGGTTAAAGATCATCGCCGCAGTGGAGAGAACTGCGCCCAGTTTGTCGCCATGGGCGGATGATGAAAAAGCCAAAGATAACTGGGTACAACAAACACTGGCTGCACTGCTTGAAGATCAGGACTATCGTCAGCAGCTTTTCGAGTATTTCAGTCAGTTCTATTATGTTGAGAAAAGTCCTTTCGATTTTGACTCCGAAGGCGAATATTTTGAATACCTCAATGACAACGATATTCGTACGCTTAAAGCTGAGAGGGTAAAGAGCTTTGGTGAACTTTATATTGCTAATTGGCTCTTCAGTAATGGTATCGAATATCAGTACGAAGCTAAGTATGAGCATGATGTCAGCAGTATCGATTTTCGCCAATATCAACCGGATTTTTACCTGCCAGAGTATGGCGTTTATATTGAGTATTATGGCGTTGATGAAGCAGACAATACCGCACCTTACATTGATAACAAGGCATACCTTGAATCCATGGCATGGAAGCGCGACCTTCATACAAACAATGAGACAGCTTGCATTGAGCTATTCTATTACCAACATAAAAAAGGGTTGTTAATTGGCGAGCTAGAACAGGCTTTAACGGCGTTTAAAGTCAAATGTTCGCCGTTACCTGATGCCGCTATCCTTGCGACTTTGCATGAACTAGGACGGGTTACAGAGTTGGCAAAACTCTTTAGCCAACTTATTGGATTGTATAAAGCGGCTTGTGTTGATGATCGCGGACTCGAGAGGGTATTCGACAACGCAGCGGACCCCAAGCAGACACGTAAGGCGTTCGAGTTGCTGGTGCCGATATTAAATCGTTACCAACAACATTTATCTGACTGTGGCGATATTGATTTTGAGGACATGATTGGCAAGGCGATCTCTTATGTTCAAAGTGGTCAATTCATTAGTCCATGGCGCTATATTTTGGTTGATGAGTTTCAAGATATTTCAGAACCAAGAGCTCGCCTAGTGCGCGCGTTACGAGACTCTAGCTCAGCTCACTCCAACAGTAAGGCGTCACTATTTTGTGTCGGTGATGACTGGCAGGCCATTTATCGTTTCACCGGGGCGGATGTGAGCTTAACGACTAAGTTCACTGAATATTTTGGCGCAACGGCTGAGACTTATCTCGATCTCACCTTTAGATTTAACAGCAGCATTGGCGAGGTCGCAACCCAATTTGTGACTCAGAATCCGACACAACTAAAGAAGGATATTCGATCGGTTGTTCAAGTCAATCAACCTGCAGTTTCACTTATACAGCGTGGAGATAATGACAAGCCGACGACGGACAATCCCAGCCCCAATGCACTGGAACAAGCATTAACTGCGCTGAGTGCAAGAGCGAACTTGGATGACGATAAGCCCAAGCGCAAGCCGACTGTGTATTTACTTGGCCGTTTTTGGTTTCAGTTACCTGACAGAAATGAGCTGAAGCTGCTAAATTCCAAATACCCAAGTTTAATCATTGAATGTCAGTCGTTTCATGCATCTAAAGGTAAAGAGGCCGATTATGTGGTGATTACCGGCATGAAAACCGGTAAGCATGGTTTCCCCTCAAAGAAAGTCACTCCTGCATTACTGGATGCCTTTTTGCCAAAGTCGGAAGCATTTGAATATGCTGAGGAGCGTCGACTGTTTTATGTGGCGTTAACCCGAGCAAAGCACCGGGTATATGTATTGGCTGACATGACGGATGTTAGTCCGTTTGTGGTTGAGCTGCTTCAAGACGGATACCCAATAGCGCAAGCAGAGTTCAGCACCTCTTTAGTACAAAAGTTGTTTGAACAGATCAAATGCGTTCGTTGTACAACGGGGACCCTAAAGCCAAGAACTGGTCAGTTTAAATCCTTCTATTCATGCTCTCACTTTCCCTTGTGCGATCACAAAGAGGAGGGCTGTGATCGTTGTGGTAGCGCGATGACACGTAAACGTTTTACTGGCTTCAAAGTTTGCATTAATGACGACTGCAGCCATACCATACCGCTTTGCAATGTTTGTGGTGGCGATATGGTATTGAGAGAAGGCACTCGAGGGGAGTTTTGGGGTTGCAAGAATTATCGCGGCAAGAAATCACCCAGCTGTCGCAATGCTGTGAATAAATCTAAGGTAGCCCTACCGAGTTAGTTTTGATATTGGCTGGGGCACTTATTCTACCCCTGCGTTGTTGATCTTTGATAAGAGCAGGCCCATACCATAACAGCGTGAGTTTTTTGGGACACAACTAACATCTCTACTTAGAGTTGACCATCAAACCGACGATGGTCATCCTTTTAATATAAGAAGTTCACAAACCAACGAGTCACGAGTTTATCGTCAACTGGAAGCGACAGTGACTCGATGCCAATTTCAACTCTTTGATGGGGGATCCTGTCACGGCGGGCATCCATTAGATCCTCTGAGTAGCTCTTACTAAACTCAGGATGTCCCTGAACACCAAGAAAGTGGTCGTTTATCTGGATCATATAGAAGGGGCAGAAATCACTGGCGGCAATAATCTCAGTATCTTCAGGCAGTTTACTCACTTGATCTTGATGACTTACCACCAAAGATATCGCCTCTGCAGCTCCATCCATCCAAGGTTTTCTCTGAGTGATCATTGATGTAGTCACACCTACGCCCCAGCCTTTTGGAGATTTGATGACCTCACCTCCCAACGCTTTGACCATCATCTGATGACCAAAACAGATCCCAATGAGCTTTTTCTTACAGGCATAGAGTTTGGCGATGAAATGCCTAAACTGGATCACCCAAGCTTCATCATCATTGACCCCATAACGACTTCCTGTCGTAATATAGGCGTCGCATTCATCCAATGAATCGGGGTAGCTGCCATCAATCACTCGGTAAACAGAAAATGCTAATTCAGTGTCTAAATTCTCAAACAGGCGAGTAAACATCATCGGATAATTACCATGTTTAGCTTGCAGTGCTTCGGTGACATCATCGCATTGCAAAATCCCTATTCTCATCGCAATCCTCCTCTGTGAAAAACGTTTTATTGCCTGATAAATCTGTTTAATAAAGCAGGCTGAGAGCCGCACATTGTGACTCCCAGACGGGTATTATTTTAATTGACCTTTAACCGCATCACTAAAGAGCAATGAATACTCGGCATCGGTTAATATTATCGGATTGCCTGCGGAAGCCGCGTCTTTGGCTGACATTTTTCCGATCAAAACCGCGTCATCTAAATTGATCCCTATCTCGGCTAAGGTGTGCGGAATATTAAGTTGCTCCCTTAGCGTTAGCACCCAAGACAGAAAACCATCAAAACTCGCGTCATCTAACTCAAGGTATCGCGACAAACGTGTGATGCGCTCCTCTATAACACTGCGGTTTCGCATCAACACATAGGGCATTAAAATCGCATTTAATAATCCATGATGTTTGTTATACAGCGCACCAAGGGAGTGAGCGATAGCATGCATTCCGCCCAAACCACGTTGAAAACTGGTCGCTCCCATAGTCGAAGCTACTAGCATCTGTGTTCTCGCTTCAATGTCTTCACCATTGGTCACAGCTCTTGGAAGGAAGTCTTTCACTAAACGTATCCCCTCAATAGCAATTCCCTCCGCCATAGGGTGATAAAAAGGCGCGCAATAGGCTTCTAGATTATGCGACAAGGCGTCTAAACCCGTTGCCGCGGTAATATGAGGTGGCAAGCTTAAGGTTAATATCGGGTCGAGCAAAACATGCGCGGGTAGCATATTGGGATGAAAGATAATGCGTTTAATATGATGAGGTCCATCGGTGTCGGTGATGACTGACGCGCGGCCTACTTCAGAACCCGTCCCAGCAGTGGTGGGCACTGCCACCACTGGAAGCATTAGGCTTTCATCGACAAGAGTCCAATTACTGCCAATATCTTCGGCGGTCCATAAAGAGATCGCTTGCTTCGCTATCATGGCGATTGCTTTTGCTGCATCTAAACTTGAGCCGCCACCGAACGCTACCACACCATCGAAACCGCCAGCGTTTAAAAACAGTGCGCCATCGCGAACATTGTTGCCGGTTGGGTTTCCCTGTATATCAGCAAAAACATCAGCTTCAAGTCCAGCTTCTATGCAATATGCTATTGCCTCTTTGACCATCGACAAACCGGATAAACCAGGGTCGGTGATCAACAGCACTTTGGTCATATTAAGTACTTTGCAACGCTCACCAAGCTGATCTAAACAGCCTTCACCCACTGTGATGGCGGTGGGGAAATTCCAACTTGCATGTAAATCCATCTATCTACTCCCTTTTGGATCTAGCCTATACGGGCACTGAGTTAAATATGCTTTATATGAAATGACTTAGGCCGAGTCAACTGCTCAAATCCTAACTGAGATAGAGTGCAGCCACGACCCGACTGTTTTACCCCAGTCCACGCTAATGCGGGATCTAAATAATCACAGCGATTAAGGAAAAAAGTCCCTGTCTGCAGGCGTTCACCTAACGCAATCCCGAGGTCGATATCTTGGGTAAAGATACTGGCGGTTAAGCCAAAATCGCTGTCGTTCATTAATGTAATGGCTTGGTCATCACTCGATACTTTCATTATCCCGACCACAGGGCCGAACGACTCCTGTGTCATCACGCTCATAGAGTGATCTACATGTGTCAGGATCTGTGGTGCAAGGTAAGGCGTTCCGTTCTGACTCAGCGGAAACAGTGCTTCGTCTATATGGGCTATGGCACCTTGCTCAATTGCATCAGCTATCTGCTCTCTGACAAAATCCGCCGCTGAGGTGCGCACCATGGGGCCTAAGGTGGCGCTTGGATCATCTGCACGCCCTAACTGGTATTGTTTGGTTAAGGCCACCGCCTTACTGACAAATTCATCATAAGCGTGCTGGTGGACGTAGATGCGCTCAATTCCGCAGCAAGATTGTCCTGAGTTGAAAAAAGCACCATCGACTAAGGTCTCAACGGCACTGTCTATATCCGCATCCTCACGGACATAGGCGGGATCTTTGCCGCCAAGTTCTAGACCAACACCAATAAAGCGTCCACAAGCGGCCTTTTCTACCATCTTCCCGCCATAAACAGAGCCGGTAAACGCCACATAATTGATCTGCTCATTGGCGATAAGTTTGGCGGTGTTATCGTGACTCATATGCAAGTATTGAAAAACGCCTTTAGGTAATCCCGCTTCTTTAAAGGCCTGATATAAGCGCTCGGCGCACAGTGGTGTTTGAGCTGAGTGTTTGAGTATCACGCAATTACCCGCCAATAAAGCAGGAATGATGGCATTTATCGCGGTTAAAAAAGGGTAGTTCCAGGGAGCGATAACCAAGACTGTGCCTAAGGATTCACGTTTGATATAACGGGTAAAGCCTGACTTTTCTTCGAGCTGGATATCCGCTAACGCTTGCTCGCAAACCTCAATCATATAGTCACTGCGCTCGGCAACGCCGGCAAGCTCACCGCCGCCGTAACGTATAGGTCGTCCCATCATCCAGCTCAGTTCTTTCGCTATGTCATCTTTATGACTCAATAACTGCTCGATAGCCTGTTTACATAAGGCTTTACGTTGAGATAGTGGGGTCAGTTTCCAGCTTGCCTCAGAACTATTATAGGCTGCCGTTGCTTGCTCGACAGAGGCTAATAGCTGATGCTCGTCAGCGAGCGGACGGCTGACAAAAATGCTGCCATCTATGGGTGATAGGGTGTGCTGCATCTCTGGTTTCGAGAATGATTTCATAAATAAGGTAACTCCATTGCTACAACTTAAATTTCAACTTTAACTTCAAATAAGTGGTTTACACCATAAAACTCACCGCAGCCGAAAGATGCTTGTGGGCTTAAATAATCTCGAAATAACGTTCCATCTCCCAATCGGTAACATGCTTTCTAAACTCACGCTCTTCCCACTCACGGCTGATGGCGTAATGCTCGACAAAGGTTTCACCAAAACAGCTTTTTGCCGCTGAAGATTGCTTGAATCGTTGCGTCGCATCCCACAGGGTGGCGGGCAGCGCTAATGACGCATCATGGCTCTGCTCGTAAGCGTTACCTTTCACTTGAGCTTGCGGTTCTAACTCGTGCTCTATGCCATAGAGGCCGCTGGCGAGTGCAGCAGCAAGTGCAAGGTAGGGGTTCGCATCGGCTGCACCGAGTCGATATTCAACCCGCTGAGATGACGCCGATCCAGGAATAACCCTCAAAGCCGTGGTTCTGTTTTCAACGCCCCAAGTGGCATCAGTAGGCGCCCAGAATCCGGGGACCATCCTAGAATAACTGTTAATAGTCGGGGCTATCATGCACAGAAATTCAGGCATCAATGCCTGTTGGCCAGCCAAAAAATGCCGTTGTATTTTGCTCATGCTGTGAGTCTGGCTGGGGTCATAAAAAGCCGAGCTACCATCTTTGTTTTGTAATGAGAGGTGAATATGGCCACTTTGCCCCGGATAATCCCCTGACCACTTCGCCATAAAAGTCGCCATCAGATCCCGTCTCTGTGCCAACACCTTCATAAAGGTTTTAAACAGTGCCCCTTTATCGGCCGCCGCTTCGGCATTATCAACCGCAATCGCCGCCTCAATTACGCCTGGGCCTGTTTCGGAATGGATCCCTTCGATAGGAAAATCCATGGTCTCAGACATCGACAAAATAGCTTGATAAAGATCAGAGTGCACAGAGTTACGGATCATTGAGTAACCGAACCAATCTGGGGTTATTGTCTCTAGATTGCGGAAGTTTTTTTCGCGGATTGATTTTGGTGTTTCGTTAAATAAAAAGAACTCATATTCCAATGCCGCAAACGGGTTAAAGCCCATGCTTTCAGCTTTCTCTATCACACGTCTTAGTGTCCCTCGTGGGCAGACAGCTTCAGCTTCTCCGGCAAACTCTGCGATAAACAGCAGCATGCCTTCTTCACCAATTACATCGCGGCAGGTATGGGGTAATATCCGCACTGGTGCATCGGGATAACCTGTGTGCCACCCTGTGTATTTAGCATTGTCATAGAGTTGATCTTTGACGTCCCAACCAAGTACCACATCGCAAAATGCAAAGCCTTTCTCTAAGGAGGCTATAAACTTGGACTTAGACATATACTTACCGCGCATCACCCCATCATTATCAAATAGACCAACCTTAATATGGGCTAAACCACGCTCCTCTATAATGGCAATAGCATCGGCAATACTGTTAACTTGTCTCGCTTCCATATTCGCGCTTCCTTATTATTGTTCTTGATAAGATGAACTTGGCTTAGCGCTGCAGTTCATCGTCAGACTTCATTTATTACTTATTATATTTTTTTAATCTTAGTCGCTAAATTTGCAGGGAATAAGCTTGGCTGACAGATTAAAGTAGCTCACTGCCAGCCTCTTAATACTAATTAAGTTCAGACTCAGCTGAGGCGATCATGTCAAACTCCTCCTCTGGTGCCGAAGCCACCAATCGATGACGACTATAGAGGACAAAGTAAGTCACCATTATGAGATAAAAGAGGGCTGACCACATGGCAGCCTGAAGGCTTACCACAAAGGTGGATGCGAGTGCGACGAGTGAGAGCACTAATGCGATAGAGGATGTAAAAATACCGCCAGGGGTTTTATAAGGGCGTTCAAGATTAGGTTCTTTTTTACGCAGTAAAATATGTGACAAACTCATCATCGCGTAGGAGATAGTAGCGCCAAATACCGCCATGGTGATCATCAAGTCACCTTCACCGGTTAGCGACAACAGAAAGCCCAATATTCCCGGTACGATTAACGCCCAAACTGGCACTTTACGTTTTCCAGACAGCGAGAGGAAACGGGGCAAATAACCGGCGCGGGAGAGGGCGAAAACTTGACGTGAATAGGCATAAATAATAGAGAAGAAGCTGGCAATCAAGCCAAACAGACCGACAATATTAACAAACTTGGCAGCCAGTGAATCCTGACCATAAACAGATTGCAGTGCCCCCACTAATGGCGCGCCATGGGTTTTCATCGCTTCGGCGCCTGCGCCTCCAGGAGCGAGCAATAACACCGCTGCAGCAAATACGATCAATACCAACATAGAGGCGATAATCCCCTTAGGCATATCTTTCGCTGGGTTCTTCGCTTCCTCAGCGGCCAATGGCACGCCTTCTACCGCAAGAAACAGCCACATCGCAAATGGCAGTGCGGCCCAGATCCCCATATAACCTTCAGGAAGGAAACTGCTGGATCCTGCAACATTAGGGTTGGCCGCAATATCGAATAGATTGGCCGAGTCGAAATGTGGCACCATGCCCACCATAAAGACACCTATAGCGATCACCGCGAGCAGGGTTATCCCCATCATGATCCTCAGTGCTTCACCAGCTCCCCACAGATGCAAACCGACAAACACCACATAGAAGGCCGCATAGACAATCGGCCCGTCTATACCGACAAGCTCATGGACATAACCGCCAATAAAGATAGCGATAGCGGCAGGCGCGATGGCATATTCTAATAAAATAGCTGTGCCGGTGAGAAATCCGCCCCAAGGTCCCATGGCGCGTCTGGCAAAGCTATAGCCACCGCCAGCCGTCGGCAGTGAAGATGACATCTCCGCTAAACTTAATACTAAGCAGATATACATTAAGCCCATCACCAGAGTGGCGATAAGCATTCCGCCAAATCCGCCAAGTTCAAGTCCAAAGTTCCATCCGGCAAAATCGCCTGAAATCACATAGGAGATCCCCAGACTGGCCAGCAGTACCCAGCCAGCAACCCCTTTTTTGAGTTGACGTTGGCTCATGTATTCATCGGAAACGGCTTTATACTCGATGCTTTTATTTTTTGTGTTAGGAGCATGTTGTATCTTTGATTCATGTGACATGACACTTCCCTTTATCTTGGTTTGCGAAATGGCCCGGATAATTCGCTTTGAATTAATACCTGACCGAACCTAATAGCCTCCTGGCTTAACGACAACAACAATCATTTGTACTAACGCTGTAGTATTAATAATTTTAATACTATGAAAAATATCAGCGGCTTATTTTTTAGTTTTTAGTCGCAAAAACTCATTCTACGCACTAACCAATATCGATGGCTGATACCAGCCAAGGCAGATCCTTTTCAAGCTCTGGTAAGAAACACTGAGACATGATTTGACAACTGTCTCTGGCCATCTGCTCAGCCAAATCGCTCAGTTCATGCCGTCGAGTGACCAAGGTAAGACGCCTGTTAAAGCCATCGTTAGCAGGAAGAGGCAGGCACCTTACTTGCGCTAAAGGGATCCCACTCTGGTATAAACATAGCGGTGTAGTGATGGTGCAGCCTAGGCCTGACGCGACCATAGAGAGCACGGCAAAGGTATTGTCGAGCTGTAACCTCATGGCAGGCTCAAGGCCAACTCGTCTTAAGTAGCGCTCTATATTGGTGCCGATTAAAGAGTCATTGGTGTAGCGCACAAAATCTAGCTTTTGCAGTAAACGATTAATATCATTAATGGAACTCACATCTGCATATTGGCAGCTTAAATTCAGAGGAACCACTAACACAAAAGGCTCGCTTAATATGGGGTAGCGACAGAGGTCATCACAGTCTTCAAGTGCATCATCAGAAATAATAATATCGACCTGACGAGACACCAGTGCATCCGCGTGCATATGAGAGCGACCCGTGGTTAGACTCCAGTTCTCGGTTCGCCTCTTTACCACTTCAATTAACGGCTTACCTAAAGAGGTTGCCAGAGAATCAACCATGGCAATACGCACTAAATGAAGCTGTTCAAATGTCCCCTGAGTAAACACCTTTTGAGTTTGCTCTGCTTGGGAAAGAAGATGGCTAGATTGATCGAAAAAATAACGGCCAGCGATAGTAAGTGCAAGAGGCCGAACACTGCGATCAAGCAGCTCGACCTTAAGGTTCTTTTCTAGCATCGATAGGGTCTGAGAGACTGAAGATTGCGTCAATCCTAAACGTTTAGCCGTCTCTGTCATGCTGCCAGTTTGGGCTGCAATCACAAACACCTGCAAACCTTTTAAATCAAAATCAAATGCTCGCAATGACGTCCCTATTTAGCTTGAATAAAGTGGTGAATAAGCAAAAATATGGCATGAATATCACTCAGTTAGAAGCTTTTTTAATCACAATGGAAGATTAAGCAGCTTACAAGCTTGCTCATTGTGAGAGATTACTTCAGCAACAGGTAATTAAATGGGACAGCGTTAAACATCAAATTATGCCAATGTTTAGCTGAGTTTATTATCATTGGTGTCATCTGAGTTTCATGTGTGTGGCTGAAGCCCTGATCTTTGAGGAGGTGTGGTCGAATGAAGGTTTGGGAAGTTTTAGGCCGTGATAGTCAATCAGTGTTGAAGACTTTGGCGAGCATCTTGTCGGATGAAATATTCTGTGGGTAAGTAGCTGTAGGCTTAGGTGATTTTCGAAAGAGCAACAATACAGCGGGGGCATATGGGGGGACGTATAAACAAAAACGGGTTAACCATTTCTGATTAACCCGTTTCGATACAACATATTAAGACGTGAGTCTTAGTTCATGCCGTAGATTACGTTTAGGTGTTTTCATCGGTATTGGTAGGTATTGCGATGTAACTAATTATTGTTATTTATCAGTACTTAACGATTGGTGTTGTATTCATTGGTCTTGGCTTGTTTTGGTTTCTATGGTTAGATGGGGGTACATATGGGGGTACATGGAATTGGCCGTATCTTCTCTTTAATTAAGCCTGAAATACTATGTTATATGAAACTTCATTACGTGCTTTAAATGGAAAGGCTCAACCTAAAGTATTGGAACAATCAGATGGCAAAGGACTGGGCGTTCGAATATCGAAACTCGGTAAGGTTCGCTTTCAATACCGTTATAAAATTAATGATAAAAATAAGCGGATGGATTTAGGTGATTATCCTGATTTATCTTTAAGAGCTGCAAGGGATGCGGCAGAGGAGTGCCGTACATGGCTCGCCGAGGGGCATGACCCTAAAATAAAGCGCAGTATGGGCAGAGAGAAAACGTTAGCCCCAGTCACGGTTCAGCAAGCACTAGAATATTGGATTGAGAATTATGCGCGAGATAGCCGCGCTAATGTCGAAAAAAATATCGCTCAATTCCAGCGGCATATTTACCCCTATATTGGGCACTTCCCATTAGAGCAAACAGAAATCAGACATTGGATTGAGTGTTTTGACCGTATTCGCCGAGGGATCAAAGGCAAGCAAAGGCCTGCACCTGTAGCAGTAGGTCAAATACTACAAAATGCAAAACAAGCATTAAGGTTTTGTCGCGTTAGACATTATGCCATTAGCCGTGAGCTTGATGACCTGACTACAATCGATGTGGGTAAGCGGCAAAGAAAGAAGGACAGAGTCTTATCAGATGTTGAACTGTATGACTTGCTTAATTCCATTCAAAGAAAAGAATCTAGTTTTTACATGAGGTATCTGTGTCAGCTACTTATCGTGTTTGGTGCACGTACCCAAGAGCTGCGATTATCGACATTTGATGAATGGGATTTGGATCTTAATTTATGGACAGTACCGAAAGCGCACAGTAAAACAGGTACGGTTATTATTCGGCCTATTCCAGTCAAGGTTAAGCCGATAATTGAGTTTTTGTATAAACGACATGGCAAAGAAGGTTATCTGTTAGGGGAATTGAAAAAAGGCGAAACAGTGAGTGGGTCAGGCTCAATAGTACATAAACGGTTGAAGCATAAAGAATCATGGTCGCTGCATGACTTACGTCGAACCTTCACCACTAAATTGAATGATTTAGGCGTTGCACCTTATGTGGTTGAGCAGCTTTTAGGGCATTCGCTAGGTGGAGTGATGGCAATATATAATCGAAGCCAGTATCTTCCAGAAAAGAGAATTGCCCTTGATATGTGGTGCGAGTGGCTGGAACTGCTGATAAATCCAAGTGACAATGTTGTATTGATTGGTGCTGCTAGGCAGTCGATCGGATCTACTTAGTTGTTGTCTCCTCATGTAGCCCTAGCTTACATAAATTCTTGCGAGATCTGCTTAACAGAAAACCATTTTCACTGCTTATCATAGGTTTATGATAGAAAAAGTGTTTTATCAGTTACCCCAATGTGATTTTTTAAGGTTACTTAGCTTCGTGTAGTTTATCAAGGTTACATGAAGTTATATCGTCTACTTAGGTAACTTGCTGTCATGTTGCTACTGTTCTCACTTAACTCTATGTAACTTGCTAAGGTTACTTAACTAGATGTAACCTGTTTAGGTTACTTGCTATTATGTTGCTTACTAAGGTTACTTGCTGTCATGTAGCTACTGTTCTCACTTAACTCTATGTAGCTTTCTAAGGTTACTTGCTGTCATATTGCTACAGTTCTTACTTAACTCAATGTAACTCGCTAAGGTTACTTACTGCTATGTAACTTGTTAAGGTTACTTAACTAGATGTAACCTGTTTAGGTTACCTGCTATTATGTTGCTTACTAAGGTTACTTGAAGTCATGTTGCTTACTAAGGTTACTTGAAGTCATGTTGCTTACTAAGGTTACTTGAAGTCATGTTGCTTACTAAGGTTACTTGAAGTCATGTTGCTTACTAAGGTTACTTGCAGTCATGTTGCTTACTAAGGTTACCTGAAGTCATTTTGATTACTAAGGTTACTTGCAGTCTTGTTGCTTACCAAGGTTACTTGCAGTCATGTTACTTACTGTCATGTTGCTTGCCATAGTTAGGTTCGCTACGTACGGGAGTAACTGCTTAACGTTGTCGCTTAAGGTATCTAGCCAATA
>NZ_PJBM01000162.1:0-30545 GCF_002836075.1 Shewanella sp. GutDb-MelDb
AAGCGTTAAGGACATAAAAAGGGCGGAATGGATGAAACTACGTAAATTAGCGCTATTGTGTGCATTAATCCCCAGCTTTTTTGCCTATTCAGGGCAAGAGTATTATGAGGCCCGTAGCGATGCGATGGGCGGCGCAGGTGTTGCATCATCTAATAATGAGGGGGCTGCATTCGTCAATCCTGCTCTTCTCGGTTTAAATGCGCACAAAGATAACTCAGCTGTATTACTGATGCCGGTATTGGGTGTTGATATGGCCGACAGCGACAACATGATTGATAAATTCGACTCTCTTATTAGCTCCTATGATGGTTTAGCCGCAGCCATAGATGCAGGTAATAGTGCCAATATTGATGTTTACAGAGATGATTTGATCCTCGATTTAGAATCACTAAAAGGCACATCAGCTTATGCCAGTGCTGGTCTTGGCTTTAGCGTGGCCATTCCGCATCAAAGAATGCCAATGGCCATTTTCTATAAAAGTTATGTTAGCGCCGTTGGTGTTGCCGACATTGCTCAATCTGATATTGATGCGCTGGCGAATTTAGATGCCAATAATCCGCCTGCAGTGACAGACTTAGCGTCAAGTGGTCAAGTTATTGGAGGCGCTGTTTCTGATTTAGGTATTGCGTTAAGTTTCCCGCTTTCTATCGTTAATATGCCGATCTCTGTCGGTATATCACCTAAGTTCCAACGCATTGACACTTATAACTATCGCGCTAGCGCGAACAACTTCTCTGCTAGCGACTTTGATGATGTTGAATATCGTAACGATGAAACCAGTTTCAATGTCGATGTCGGTGTGGCTATTGAACCTATCAACGGCTTAGTCTTTGGTTTATCAGGTCGAAATTTGATTAGCCAAGATGTCGATACCATTGAAGTTGAAGGGCAAAAGTTTACCTACAGTGTTGAGCCTTTAGTTACCGCGGGTGTTGCTTATGACTGGAGGCGATTAACGGTTACTACCGATGTTGATTTAATTGAGAATAAGAAGTTTAAAGAACTTGATGGCACCCAATATTGGCGCGTAGGAGGCGAAGTACGTGCATTTGACTGGATGTCATTGCGAGTGGGCTATCGTCACGACATGAAAGATTCAACGGCTAACATTTATTCTATTGGTTCTGGCTTTGCTTTTGGAGAATCATTTTTCCTAGACTTTACTGGGATGTTTGGCAGCGATGAAGCCATCGGTGGCGTATTGCAAACCTCATATCACTTCTAACACGCCATGATTTATCGATTTATAGCTGAGTTAACTGAGTTCGATAACCGATTTAATCGTTAAGATAAGTGCACTGAAACTACATAAAACCAGAGTGAAAGCTCTGGTTTTTTGTTTATCGACCCTGCCTACCAATCTGCCTGCAACGGCATAGCCCAATATGACTGAGGGCAATAGCATTAACGATGCCCACAAATGCTCAAGCTTTAGCAGCCCTGCAAATCCCAAAATGGTCAAAGCAATCATTGAGCTGAAAATAAAGAAAGCTGAAAGGGCTGCTCTAAACTGGCCGGCATCTTTACCTGCGAGTAATATTGCCAACGGCGGACCACCAATGGCGGCAATGTTGCCAAAGACGCCTGAGAGGATCCCAGCAATAAACAGACTTACACGGTTCACAGGGATACTAAACTTCATCAAACTAAAGCCAACGGCGAGCGCAACGATAAGAGCAATTGCCAGCCCTAAAATAGGTTGAGGGGCTATTACGATAAGCGTAGCGCCTAAGATACCGCCAGGAATACGTCCCAGTAGCGCATACTGCAGTCCGTTGAACTCAAGCTGACCACGCTCTCTAAAAAGCGTCAATACAGCGGTAGAGAATCCCATCATAATGACTGATGCTGGCACTAGGGAGGGCTCGATAATATATAACAGCGGACTTGCGATGACAGCTAAACCAAAGCCAATTAAACTCTGTGTTAATGCACCACAAAATATAATGATTGAGGCGAGAATGAGCGTGCTTGGCTCTAACATTTGGCTACCTAGAGGTTGTTAAATTTTCGAGCTTATTTTTTGTTCGAGTCTTTGTAATAAAGAATAATGATTTTATGACAAGGTTTGAGCGAAAGCTCATAACGCATTTTTGTCATAAAAAAATAGCAGCACAGAAACGAACCCGAAGGGCGCGGCTTCTGGTTTTTTACTCGAGCGAATGCAAACAAGGACCGCTTTGCGATCCTTGTTTGCAAATACTGAGCTGGTTTACTCTAGCTCTTCCCACTCAATGCCCATCTCATCCATCAAGCGTTTAACTTCCGCAGGCATGCTATCCGGCCTATCTTTTGATAGATCACCATCATTTGGCAACGGTTGTCCTGTGTAGGCGTGTAGAAACGCTTCACAGAGCAATTCGCTATTGGTGGCATGACGTAAGTTATTCACTTGGCGGCGTGTACGCTCATCGGTAAGCACCTTGAGTACTTTTAAAGGAATAGAGACAGTAATTTTTTTAACTTGCTCATTCTTTTTTCCGTGTTCAGCATATGGGCTGATATAATCGCCGTTCCACTCAGTCATTGACTCACCTGTAATTTTTAAATGCGGGGCAGATTTTAACCTCTTATGCAGCACAGTCAAATTATTGCCTCTATTTTATGACAAATGCAAATAGATTTCTAAATGCTTAGACGTCTAAACGGCTAAACTGGTTGACTAGGGTGAATTGCTTAGGTACATTTAGACGTCCAGACATCCCTAGTAAGAAAATATAGCAAGAGGAGTAGTACATGACCGAGCGTAAACTAGCCACTGTAGCTGTACGCCAAGGCATTGAGTCCGATACCCAACACGGTGCGGTTGTACCCCCGATCTATCTTTCTACCAATTATTCTTTTGATGGCCACAAAAATCCAAGAGATTTCGATTATAGCCGCTCAGGCAATCCCACTCGGTCAATCTTGGGTGACGCTATTGCTGAGCTCGAAAAAGGCTGTACTGGCGTTGTGACTTGCACTGGGATGGCTGCAATCACCTTAGCCACCAGTTTACTTGGGCCAGATGATTTGTTGGTGGTACCTCATGATTGTTATGGCGGTAGTTATCGTCTATTTACCAATCTTGCTAAGAAAGGCCAGTTTAAACTTGAAGTGGTTGATCAAACCGATGCAGCGGCATTGGCAACAGCCATTGCTAACAAACCTAAGATGGTGTGGCTAGAAACACCGTCAAATCCATTGTTACGGGTTGTTGATATCACGGCGATCAGTGCTGCCAGCCATGAAGTTGGCGCGCTTGTTGTGGTTGATAACACCTTTCTATCGCCCATCTTGCAACAGCCTCTGCTGTTGGGTGCTGATATTGTTATTCACTCGACCACAAAATATATCAATGGCCACAGTGATGTTGTCGGCGGTGCCGTGGTGGCGAAAGATGCTGAACTGGGCGAATTATTGCATTGGTGGTCAAATACCTTGGGGCTTACCGGCGGTGCATTTGATAGTTATCTAACATTGCGCGGAATTCGAACACTTGCAGTGAGAATTCGTGAACATCAGGCGAATGCGCAGCGGATCCTTGCTACTCTTACCCGTCATCGCGCGGTAGAGAAAGTGTATTACCCCGGCCTTAAAGATCACCCTGGTCATGAAATTGCTGCCAAGCAGCAAAAAGGCTTTGGTGCCATGCTCAGCTTTGAGCTAAAAGGCGGGGAGGAACAGTTAGTCGCTTTCTTAAAAAATCTTAATTATTTCTCTGTTGCAGAAAGCCTCGGAGGAGTAGAAAGTCTAGTGGCTGTGCCTGCAACCATGACGCATCGAGCGATGGATCCTGAGGCACGCGCACAAGCAGGGGTTAAAGACACCCTTATTCGTCTTTCAGTTGGTATTGAAGATGCTGACGATCTTGTTGCCGATATTGAAGCTGCACTCAATGCAGCTGTCGTTTGTTAATTAAAGGGGTTTAAGATGGCACGCTGTCACTTACATAAATTTGGTGGCTCCAGTTTAGCTGACGCAGACTGCTATCGTCGCGTTGCACATATTCTCCTGACTCATGGTAACAGTGACGATCTTGTCGTGGTTTCTGCGGCAGGAAAAAGCACTAACTTTCTGTATCGATTACTTGAGTTGAGCACGACTCAGCAGTTATGGCAGGAAGAGCTACAAATACTCATTAGTTTTCAACAAAAGCTGATCGAACAGTTATTGTCGAATGAGCAAGCTCGCTCGCTTAGAGAGCGACTATCAAACGATAAAGCGCAACTGATCAGCTTGTTGTCTATAGAATCTATCAACGATTACCAAAGTAGCCAAGTGGTGAGTTTTGGTGAGCGCTGGTCGTCCCGTTTACTGGCGGCGTTATTACGAGAGTCTGGTGTGGCTGCATCTGATGTTGATGCGCGTACCTTACTGATTGCTGATGAAGGCGCAGTGCCGCAGATCCGCTTGCAAGACTCGCGTCAAAGAGTGCAAACACTCATTGCAGCTCATCCAAATGAACGACTCATTATCACTGGCTTTATTTGTGCCAATGACAAGGGCGATACCTTGTTATTAGGCCGTAATGGCTCTGACTTTAGTGCCACGCTAATTGCCAGTTTGGCGGATATTGAACGGGTGACGATTTGGACCGATGTTGAGGGTGTATTTAACGCCGATCCGAATAAGATTAATGATGCCAAGCTATTGAGCAGCCTTTCGTTAGACGAGGCCAATCGTCTGGCGCATTTAGGTTCGCCAGTATTGCACAATCGTACCTTGCAACCCTTGTTTGATACTGAAGTGAGTCTTGCTGTTCGCTCAAGTTATGCATCACATACCGACTTTACGCTGATAGCGCCTAAAAGCTCGTCAGCCAGTGCGCCAGTGGTGACTAATCTAAACCGGGTGTCACTGTTTAACATTCAGTTGAATGGGGCTTTATCTGCATTGTTAAGTTTGCTAACTGATTCAGGGCTTTATCCGCTAGCGCATTGGTCGCTTGCGAAAAAGCGGGTTGAATTAACCGTTACCCTTGAGAATCAGAAGCAAGTTCAAGCGTTGCTCGATGCTAATCGCGAAGCGCTCGGTATTACTGATGTTCAAATTAGAGATGATTTCGGTCTGGTTGCGTTAGTGAGTGCCGATGCGGATCTTTATCGTCGTGGCTTTGCTCGATTACTCAGCCGTAATGCTCGCCCGCTGTTTAATGACGGCATGAGCTTGGTGACATTAGTGCCGCAATCGCAGGTGAACTTATTGACTCAAAAAGTGCATCGTCGATGTGCTGGCCCGCGTAAACGTATTGGCGTATTGCTCTTGGGTGTCGGCAATATTGGTGAAGCTTGGATAGAGCTATTTAACGGCGCACGAGCGGCCTTAAATAAAGAGATTGAGGCCAGTGTTGAGCTTGTCGGGCTGGTTAGCTCCCGAAAAGCCTTGATTAGCGATACGGGAATAGCACTGGATTCTTGGAAAACAGTATTTGAGCAAGATGCAACACCTTGGCAGTACAGTCACTTGTTTGATGAGTTACAAGCACTTGAATGTGATGAAGTTATTGCGCTTGATATCAGTGCCAGCGCCGATCTAACGCTGCAATACCCGGAGTTTTTTGCCCGCGGTATTCATGTTGTCAGTGCCAACAAACTTGCAGGATCTGGACCACTGCCTTTTTATCGCGAGCTAAAACTACAACTGGGTAATCGCCGCTTGTTTTGGCGTTATAACGCCAGCTGTGGTGCCGGACTTCCGATACAACATGCCATTAATGATCTGCATAACAGCGGTGACAGTATAGAAGCGGTCGGTGGCATATTTTCAGGTACCTTATGTTGGTTATTTGAAAACTATGATGCAGTTAAACCCTTCTCTGAGCTGGTGGTTGAAGCGCGAGGATTGGGGATCACAGAGCCCGATCCACGTGATGATTTATCGGGTCGTGATATGCAGCGTAAGTTGCTCATTTTGGCACGTGAAATTGGCTTAGAAATTGAGCTTGAAGATATTGAGCTTAAGTCATTGGTGCCTAAGCATCTTGCCGAGCTACCGTTAGCACAATTTTTGTCACGTATTGATGAGCTTGATGACGATATGCTACAGCAGTATTTAGCTGCAGTTGAGCAAGATAAAGTGCTTAGGTATGTCGCCGCGTTAGATAGAGTTGATGGTAAATTAAAGGCCGAAGTGAGTCTGCAATGGGTTGATAATAGTCATCCGTATGCCAACTTAACGCCGGGCGATAACGTGTTTGTTATTCGCAGCCAGTTCTACCAAGACAATCCACTGATTATTCGTGGGCCTGGAGCCGGAAGACAGGTGACTGCAGCAGCGGTGCAATCTGACTTAGCGCATATTTGCCGAGACTTACTGCAGGAATAATATTGTAAGGCTGATTGAAGCAGCTAAGCGATTAATTAAACAATGCATGTCAGTTACGCTGGCATGCATTTTTTGGTTTTAAGGCCTGCGTATTCGATTTCTATTGGTACATTCTGCTGCTGAATTAGCGGGCTATTTTATTGTCCGAAGAAAAAAACGCACTTGCCTGCTTTTTACACTTGACTTCAATCTCAGTTTCTCTAGTATATGGACATATAGACGTCCAAACGGCTATGTTGAAAATGGCTAGACTAACGAGTTGAAGTAGAGGAAATAGAAATGGGCTTTCATCATGCACAACATGCGACATCATTGAACCAGAGCTTATCTGAGCTAAAAGATGATATAAACGTTTCTTTTGAATTCTTCCCGCCTTCGACTCCAGAGATGGAAAAGCTATTGTGGAACTCTATTCGTCGTCTTGAGCCACTGAATCCTAAATTTGTGTCTGTTACTTACGGTGCAAACTCGGGGGTTCGAGATCGTACTCATGGCGTGATTGAACGCATTCAAAAAGAGACTGATTTAGTTGCAGCTCCGCATCTAACATTGGTGGATGCGAGTGATGAAGAACTCAAAGAACTGGCTAAGCATTATTGGAATAGCGGTATTCGTGACATAGTTGCCTTACGTGGTGATTTGCCTGAAGGCAGTGCCAAACCAACACGTTTTGCTAATGATCTCGTTCGTCTGCTACGTTCGGTGGCAGACTTTGATATTTCTGTTGCGGCTTATCCAGAAGTGCATCCTGATGCAAGCAATGCTCAAGCAGATCTTATCCACCTTAAGAAGAAGATCGACGCAGGTGCTAACCGCGCGATTACACAGTTCTTTTTTGATGTTGAATCTTATTTACGTTTCCGTGATCGCTGCGCTGCAGCAGGCATCGATGCTGAAATTGTCCCAGGTATCCTACCGGTGACTAACTTCAACCAAACTAAGCGCTTTGCGGCCATGACTAATGTATCCATTCCAAGCTGGTTACACCGCCAATTTGAAGGCCTTGAAGATGATGCGACAACCCGTCAGATGGTCGGAGCCAACGTAGCGATTGATATGGTTAAAGTCTTATCTCGAGAAGGGGTTAAAGATTTCCATTTCTATACGCTGAACCGTGCAGAACTGACTTATGCGATATGCCACACTCTTGGTGTTCGCCCAGGTAAATAGCAAACCCGTTGTAGTTTAGGATCCAACGTTTCTGATATTGGATATGGTTAAAGTCTTATCTCGAGAAGGGGTTAAAGATTTCCATTTCTATACGTTGAACCGTGCAGAACTGACTTATGCGATATGCCACACTCTAGGTGTTCGCCCTGGTAAATAAGTCAGAAGCGAACGTTCCGAGTAAATAGCCAATCCTCTTTAGTCAGCGAGAATAAACCAATAACCTACTTGTTAGGCTGTTGGTTTTTTTGTTTTTAACAGCACTCGTTTAAAGATTAACCACTAGTCTAATCTGTGGATATAGCTTGTGAATACAGTCTTTCTAGATGACTTTCAGGCTGTTTGTTGCGGCTCCTAAAAGGCTAAAAGTAAGTATTGCTGACTTCTTAATAAGGGGGTCATGAACAACATTAATTCCTCGTAACGTGACTTCATCTTTTGGTTAGATCTGTTCGTTGTATTTGATAAATGAGCAATTACTTCTCAGAAGCGCTATTGTTAAAACCATCAACTGATGGAGATATAAAAATGAAACGTGGATTGATAACGTGTGCTTTATTGGTGCTAAGTGCATCCTCTTATGCGGCGATGCCGCCTTCGGCAGCGCTGTGTGGCAGTTGTCATGGCCCTCAAGGGCAAGGCATAGAGCCTCTTGGCCCAAGATTAGCAGGGCTATCTGCTGATTATATCGCCAAACAAATTAAGTTGTTTCAGACCGGTAAAAGACAGAATGCGACCATGCAGCCTATGTCAATGACCCTCCAAGGTGATGCTGTTTATGCTGTTGCTGACTATTTTTCATCATTCGACGTGCCTATCGTTACACCTCATCTACGGGGTGAGAAAGCGGTATATGAAGATCCAACTGAGCAGCTAGTCTATCAAGGCGATTGGCAGCGAGTCATCCCAGCTTGTGTTACCTGTCATGGACCTTCAGGGCTTGGTGTGGGCGAATTTCCTCGGCTTGCAGGTCAGCAAGCATCCTACATTAAGAACCAGTTGATAGCGTGGCAGAAAGATTCCCGCAGTGGCGATCAAGATGGTGTGATGGGGACCATTGCTGACAAACTTACCAGTGCCGAAATTGATGCATTATCGAAGTATTTCGCAGAATTAAAATAAGGGGTTAACCATGAAAGTATCTCATTTAAGTTGGCTCATTATTAGCCTTAGTCCTAGCTTGCTGGTACAAGCGCAAGAACTGCCGGATAAACAGACTGAGCTTATTGCTAAGGCCAAGCAAGTTGGTCAAGCTTATTTAGTCCCTAGAGATTTAAGCTCGATTCCCCAAGGTGAGTTTGGCGATAAAGTTCGCTTAGGCTATCAGTTATTTGTTAATTCACAGCAGATGCGAGATAGCTATGTTGGTAATAATCTCAACTGTTCTAACTGCCATATGGATGCTGGCCGCCGCGCTAATGCTGCACCGCTATGGGCTGCCTATTTTGCCTATCCAGCCTATCGTAAGAAAAACGATAAAGTGAATAGCTATGAAGAGCGTCTGCAAGGGTGTTTCACTTACTCAATGAATGGCACACCGCCAGCGTCAGGCAGCAAAGAGCTGGTTGCGCTCTCTGCTTATTCCTACTGGCTCGGCATGAGTGGCTTAATGGATCAAGCTGGAATCACGACAGCAGTGGCTGAATTATCTGATAGTGACCTACTTAAAGGGGGGAAGCGCGAAGATATGCCATTACCTGAAGCCGTAAAGACTGCAATGACTCAGCCTGAGCGTGCTGCACTGCCAGGGAAGGGATTTCCTAAAATTGTCGCGCCTAAGCTGGCGTACTCACCTAAGCGCGGTAGTGAGGTTTATCAGGCTCATTGTCAGTCTTGTCATGGCGCAGATGGTCAAGGCTATGAGAGTGCAGGGGTTTACTCATTACCACCACTTTGGGGGCCACAGAGCTTTAACTGGGGCGCGGGTATGCATAGGGTTAATACCGCGGCTTACTTTATTTATGAAAACATGCCATTCAGCAAAAGTGTTCAGTTGAGTAATCAACAAGCCTGGGACGTTGCGGCATACATTAATGCACAAGAGCGCCCACAAGACCCAAGATTTACCGGTGATATAAAGCAACTGAAAGGCAAGTATCATAAGCACCAGGGCTACTATGGCAGCAGTGTTGACGGTAAACCTGAACTTGGTAGCAAAGCTTATGGGAATAACCCTAAACGCAGTGATTAATGGCTGTATTGGTGGTTAGATCTCTAACGCTAAGTTGGGATTTATTTTGCTTAGAAATGGGGTTCGTTAACGCGAGCCCTTTTTGTTACATTAACGGCCTGTAATCATAAGGAGCAACAATGAAACAGACACATACAGCCAGTTGTCATTGTGGTGCGGTTCAATTAGCGCTTAACCTACCTGATGGCATTATTGATTTGCGACGCTGTGATTGCTCTATGTGCAGGCGTCGTGGCACCATCGTCACTTCTGCTGAGCTTGATGGGCTTAAGGTCGTTGCGGGTAAGGATAAACTATCGCTGTATCAATTCAATTCTGGTACCGCTAAACACTATTTTTGTAGCGTGTGCGGAATATATACCCACCATCAACGGCGCTCAAATCCAAACCAGTTTGGTGTTAATGTGGGTTGTATTGAGGGGGTTAACCCCTACGAGTTAACTGGCGTGACTCTTTGTGACGGGGTAAATCATCCCGCAGATCGATTAGTCAAATAAACGGACAATATATTATGACGACAGATCCTTCCATTTGCCCACTATGTCAGTCCCAAAATCGCTGTTCAGTATTACAGGGCAAGAGCATTGAACAATGTTGGTGTCGTTCGCAAGCATTTCCATCTAAGGCTGCACTTGAGCTTGCGGTAAGTGCAGAGCGAGTTAATCCTCTATTAGCGTCTAAATCCTGCCTCTGTCAGGCATGTATAAAGGCATTGAAGCAGCAAGAAGAGACTCAACAGTACAAAAGAGTCGATTAAGAGGGCTTACAGGGTGCGTAGCCACGACGGTTAATTGATAGACATTCGAAAACAAAAAAGGAGCCATAGGCTCCTTTTTTATGTCAATTTTCCACGGATGGATAAAATTGATTTTATGTTTGCAACATATAGGTCAGTTTCTCATAAGTAGAAACTGACATTATTCTGTTACCTTTGCGAAATTACTCGCCAGCTGGACCTTTACGGTGCGGCTTTCTGTCACCAGAAGGACGACGGTCGCCAGCACCAGTACTTGCACCAGCACCTGCAGGTTTACGAGGACGACGTGCTGGACGGCTATCACCACCACCTGCAGTGTTCTCGAATGTTTCACCCGCAGCTTCACGAATATTCAATGGACGGCCACATACACGTACTTTTCTAAGGTGATCAAGTACGTCTTTTGGCATTCCGTCCGGAAGGTCTATCGCAGTGACATGATCAAACAATTGGATTTGACCAATGTAACGGCTGTCGATGTTTGCTTCGTTCGCTACTGCACCCACAATGTTACCAACGCCAACGCCATTCTCACGACCTACGTCGATGATATAACGGCACATCTTAACATCTGGGTTGTCCTTCAATGAATCAGCTAGACCGATACTAGACGGTGTAGGACGAGATTCACGACGTGGACGATCTGGACGGTCACTACGTTCACGAGGAGCGCGGTCACTACGATCATTGCGGTCACGAGTGTTACGATCATCACGGCTATCGCGCTGACGCTCATTGATTGATGGCAATTGTAGAGGACGATCTTTCTGAACTTGCTGTAGCAAAGCTGCTGCAAGTAAATCAGTATCAACTTCTAGCTCTTGACATAATTTAGCGACTGCACCTTTCATGAAGTCTAAAGAATCTTTAGCAATCAATTCGCCAATTTGCTCACCTAAGCGAGAAAGACGACGTTCAGTCACTGTCTCTGGGCTTGGTACGTCCATTGGTGAGATGCGGCTATTCGTAGCACGTTCGATAGTGCGCAACATACGCATTTCTCTGTGTGTAACGAAAAGAATCGCCATACCTGTACGACCAGCACGACCAGTACGGCCGATACGGTGAACGTAAGCTTCAGTATCATATGGGATATCGTAGTTTACTACGTGTCCAATACGCTCAACATCAAGACCACGAGCTGCAACGTCGGTTGCAATAATAATGTCTAGCTTGCCACGTTTAAGCTGATCAACTGCACGTTCACGTGCTTGTTGATTCATATCACCATGTAGTGGTGATGAAGCATAACCGCGGGCTTCTAACTTTTCAGCGAGTTCAACACAACTGTTACGAGTACGAACGAAGATGATAATACCTTCGGTCTTCTCAACTTCTAGAACACGTACTAACGCTTCTAGTTTATTGTGTTGTGATACTTGTACAAAACGCTGTTCAATTGTTTCAACAGTAGTCGTTGTTGTCGCAATCTTAACGTGTACAGGTTCAGTTAAATATTTGCCCGCAACACGTTTAATTTGCTCAGGCATAGTGGCTGAGAATAACGCGAGTTGACGTTGCTTAGGTGTATGCTCAAGGATCCATTCGATATCATCGATGAAGCCCATTTTTAGCATTTCATCGGCTTCATCAAGCACCATCGCTTTAAGCGAGTCTAGCTTAAGAGTACCACGACGCATGTGGTCCATAACGCGACCAGGAGTACCCACAATAATTTGTGGTCCACGACGTAATGCCGTTAATTGCTGTTGCATGCTTTGTCCGCCGTAAATAGGCAGAACGTGCAAACCTTGGATGAATTTTGCATAACTTGCGAAAGCTTCAGCAACTTGCACTGCAAGTTCACGTGTTGGTGCAAGTACCAAAATTTGTGGAGAATTAGTCTTTGGATCAATGCGGTTCAGTAGAGGTAGTGCAAATGCACCTGTTTTACCTGTACCTGTTTGTGCTTGACCTAAAATATCTTTTCCGGCCATGAGAGGATCGATACTCGCGGCTTGGATTGGCGTTGGTTTTTCATAACCGAGCTCGTCAAGAGCACGCAACAAAGGCTCGGAAAGACCGAGTTCGCGGAAAGTTTTTTCATTGGATGACATGGGTTGTAGCCTTGTGGAATAGCGAGCGCAATATTTACGCCTGGGTTTTTATAGACAGAAAATCAACCCCGTGTCGACTTCCCGCACCGAAACATTTATCAGTAAGCCGATTATTATAGCAGGGTGCAATTGGTATTACCATTTTATGCTGCTATTTTTATTGATTACTAAGCAATTTGTAGGCCAATTAATGGTTTAACTAGGCATGAAAATCAATAATCATCGTTTCTAAGGGCTATTTTGGAGAAGTAAACTGTCAATAATCAGTAGTTGGTAAGCAGATTCAGCCACAGCAGCAACAAAACTAATATCTATTTTATCTGCTGTATCACTCGGTTGATGATAATCCTTATGCGTGGGTACCCCAAAGTAAAGCCAAGGGATCTTTGCTTTATGCAAAGGGTAATGATCAGATGCCCTTAAAAAATCAACGCTGATGACACTGCCATCAAATGATCTCGGCTGTCTGGTTTTAACGCAAAGTTGGTTTGACTGCGTTATAGATTGTTGCATGAGTTTAAATGAGTCAAAGCGCCTTGCCCCTTCAATATAGATAGCATGACGTCTATCGGGGCGTCCTATCATATCTAAATTAATGGCAAGCTCTATTTGGGATATTCGGGGTTGGGTATTAACTTCGGTAAACTTATCAACTAGCGCGTAGGCGCCGTATAATCCCGGCTCTTCGGCATCGGTCGCGACGAAGAGTAGATTGATATCACTTGCTTGAGTGACCGCGTGCTGAGCTAATTGCAGTAAACCTGATACCCCGGAGGCGTTATCATCGGCACCGTGATAAATTCGCGATCCTTTGCTGCCCAGGTGGTCGTAATGCGCCAACACTATTCGCCATTGCTTTGTCGGTGTTTGGGCTAATACTACTCCAGCAATATTAATCCCAACTTTGTCAGAAAAAGAGACTGAGTAACTAAAGGGATGCTGGTAGTCGCCTTGCCATGGTGTAAGGCCAATCTGTTGAAAGCGATCAATGAGATAACGCCTTGTTAAGGCTGCCCCCTCTGATCCGGTATCCCGTCCTGCAAAATCATTTGAGGCCAGTTGTGTTATATCGGCGCTGATTTGAGTATGGTCAGCCCAACGAGATTGTGGATGCGTATTGCAGTGAGGAACACTGCTGCAAGCAATAAGAGTCGAGCAAACAATCGCCGCTAATAAACACCGCATGCAATTTCCCTATGCCAGTCAATATAAATATTACTTTGACGTTTACCCTACATATATCGCTTTGCTATAGCGACTTTTTTTTATTGCTAGCGTGCTCATTGAGCAACAACGGAGGGGTGGAGGTTAGCTTGTATTCGCTAGTACCTGAAAATAGGCGCTGTTTTACCCCAACCTGTACATGCGATTCTTCCTCTAAGTTGCCTACAGGTACACGTGCGACTGAACCATTAGGCAGTGCGATAGTGCTGGTTTGATTATTACTGTTAATCACTCGTGCTTTGATGGATTTACATTGACCAAACAATGGGTCAACCACAGCTAAAATGAGCAGGCCTAGTGTGAACACTAGGCCTGTGGCTAATAAAATATTACTACTTGGCATTAAGCTAATTTGTCTCTTTTACTTTGCTAAAAGCGGCTTTAAAAAGCGAGCTGTATGAGATTCAGTATTTTCAGCGACCTGTTCAGGGGTACCTGCTACCAAAATTGTACCACCACCAGAACCTCCTTCAGGGCCGAGATCGATAATCCAATCTGCCGTCTTAATCACATCTAGATTATGCTCAATGACCACAATGGTATTGCCATGGGATTTAAGGCGGTGCAATACATCGAGCAATAATTGGATATCAGCAAAGTGCAATCCAGTCGTGGGTTCGTCCAATATGTACAGCGTTTTACCAGTGTCACGTTTAGACAGCTCTTTTGCCAGTTTAACTCGCTGAGCTTCACCGCCAGAGAGTGTAGTGGCGCTTTGTCCTAAACGGATATATGACAAGCCAACATCCATGAGGGTTTGTAGCTTACGCGCTACGGCAGGAATGGCATCGAAGAAGGGTCTCGCTTCCTCTACCGTCATCTGTAGCACTTCGTGAATGTTTTTACCTTTAAAGCGTACGTCTAACGTTTCACGGTTATAGCGTTGGGCTTTACAGTCATCACAGGGCACATAGACATCGGGTAAAAAGTGCATCTCCACCTTAATCAGTCCATCACCTTGGCAAGCCTCACAACGACCGCCTTTGACATTAAATGAGAAGCGTCCTGGTAGATAACCTCGAGTACGTGACTCTTGTGTCGCTGCAAATAGTTCACGAATAGGGGTGAAAATACCGGTATAGGTCGCGGGGTTAGAACGCGGTGTACGGCCAATGGGGCTTTGATCAATATCGACCACTTTATCGCAATGATCCATACCGACAATACTCTTATACGGTGCGGGTTCATCAACGGTTGCGCCGTTTAACTCTATATGGGCAATTTTATAAAAAGTGTCGTTAATTAAGGTCGATTTACCTGAGCCGGAAACCCCAGTAATACACGTGAATAGTCCGACAGGGATCTGTAAATCAACATCTTGCAAGTTATTACCTGAAGCACCAAATAGCTCGATGATTTGCTCTGGATCGAATTCGGTTCGCGCGGTTGAAATGTGGATCTGTTTTTCACCCGATAGGTATTGGCCAGTAATAGACTCTTTACACTCCAGCAGATCTTGCAGCGTGCCTTCACCAATAACTTGTCCACCATGTACGCCTGCACCGGGACCGATATCAATCACATGATCGGCCATGCGAATGGCATCTTCGTCATGCTCAACCACAATAACCGTATTACCGAGATCTCGCAGATGAATCAGCGTTTGCAACAAACGTTCATTATCACGCTGGTGTAAGCCAATAGAGGGTTCATCTAATACATACATCACGCCCACGAGTCCGGCGCCAATCTGGCTTGCAAGACGAATTCGCTGAGCTTCGCCGCCTGAAAGCGTATCGGCAGAGCGCGATAAGCTAAGGTAGTTAAGGCCTACATTGACTAAGAAGCCTAAACGTTCACGCACCTCTTTTAAGATTTTGTCGGCGATCTGAGCGCGCTGACCTGTTAACTCAAGATTGTCGAAATAGTTCATGGCTTCGCCAATAGACCAATGAGTTAACACCGGCAGATTGAGCTCATTAATGAAAACGTTACGCGCTTCTTCACGCAGACGTGAGCCACCACAGCTTTGGCAAGACTGGGTATTAACAAACTTGGTGAGTTCGTCGCGTACCGCATTGGATTCTGTTTCGCGGTAACGCCTATCCATGTTATTTAAAATTCCCTCGAAAGGGTGATTTCTGACCACAACATCGCCGCGGTCATTGATATATTTGAACGCGATGCTTTGTGTTCCAGAGCCATACAGCACAATTTTTCTGACATCATCGGTGAGTTGCTCGAAGGGCTTCTCTATATCAAACTTGTAGTGATCGGCTAACGAGGTGAGCATTTGGAAGTAATAGAAGTTACGTCGATCCCAACCTCGAATGGCACCGCCCGCAAGTGACAGTTCAGTGTTAGTTATCACTCTTTCGGGATCAAAATACTGCTGAACACCAAGACCATCACAGGTTTGGCAAGCCCCTGCCGGGTTGTTGAACGAGAATATACGCGGTTCAAGTTCTGCCATGGAATAGCCACAAACAGGGCAGGCAAAATTAGCCGAAAAGACATGCTCTTCTGCTTTAGCTTTACCTTCTACAGGGTCCATACTGGTCACTTTGGCAATACCACCAGAGAGTTCCAGTGCCGTTTCGAATGACTCAGCTAAGCGTTGTTTAATGTCATCACGGACCTTAAAGCGATCCACGACCACTTCGATAGTGTGTTTTACATGTAGGTCGAGCTCTGGTGGATCGGTTAAATCCCACACTTCACCGTCAATTCGAGCACGAATATAACCTTGTGCCGATAAGCCTTCGAGTAACTTTACGTGTTCACCTTTACGGGCGTTAACCACTGGGGCAAGTAACATGAGGCGACTGCCTTCTGGCATCTCAAGGACTTTATCGACCATTTGGCTGACAGTTTGCGCCGCTAATGGTTCGCCATGAGTTGGACAACGCGGTTCACCGATCCGGGCAAATAGTAGTCTTAAGTAATCATAAATTTCGGTAATCGTACCCACGGTCGAACGTGGGTTATGAGAAGTCGATTTTTGCTCGATAGAAATAGCGGGACTTAAGCCTTCGATGTGATCAACATCGGGCTTTTCCATTAAACTTAAAAACTGACGAGCGTAGGCGGATAATGACTCTACATAGCGTCGTTGCCCCTCTGCATACAAGGTATCGAATGCTAATGAGGATTTGCCTGAACCTGATAGCCCGGTGATAACAATTAGTTTGTTACGGGGAATGGTTAGGTTGATGTTTTTAAGATTGTGGGTTCGAGCGCCACGTACTTCAATATATTCCATCTAGCGTTCAGATCTCAAAGCCGAAAAAAGTGGTTAAGTATCTCACAAATCCGGGCGAGGCAATAGACAAAGTGAGTTATCAATTGTAGGAGACATATGTGGATTTTGCAGGAAAAACAAAGGAAACCAAGCGAGCATGCGGCTTTGCAGTTAATGCTCAAAAGGTGACTTGAGTATACATCTTTTGCTTTTCCTTTTGGGTTAATGAAAAACTTCGTGGTAAACTGCGCGACTTAATTAGAGTTCACTGATCAGGGCGGGGGCAATGGCCAATAACGGACTTTCCAAGACTGAGAAAAAAGTCGCATTTTCTTTAGCGAGTGTATTTGGATTACGCATGATGGGTCTATTTATGATCATGCCTGTCTTCGCACTTTATGGACAGCATCTAGAAGGCTTCTCACCATTATGGGTGGGTATTGCTATTGGTGCCTATGGCTTAACGCAAGCAATTCTTCAAATCCCTATGGGGATCTTATCTGATAAATACGGCCGTAAACCCATTATCTTAATCGGGTTGTTGGTCTTCGCTCTAGGTAGTCTGGTTGCTGCTAATGCCGACACTATTTATGGCGTTGTTGCGGGGCGAGCCTTGCAAGGTATGGGCGCTATTGCCGCAGCTGTTCTGGCGTTAGCCGCCGATTTAACCCGCGATGAACAACGTACTAAAGTGATGGCCATTATCGGCATGTGTATTGGATTCTCCTTTGCATTATCACTCTTAGTCGGCCCCATTGTTGCGCAGCATTTAGGCTTGTCAGGCTTATTCTTTATGACCGCAGGCTTAGCTGTTCTAGGCATGTTGATCGTACAGTTATTAGTGCCAGACCCAATTTCACAAGCACCTAAAGGCGACACCGTCGCAGCACCTGAAAAGCTGCGTCGCATGCTGGTCGACCCGCAATTATTTAGACTTGATGCTGGTATCTTTATTTTGCACCTGGTGTTAACCGCGGTGTTTGTTGCACTCCCTTTGGATTTAGTCGATGCAGGGCTTGCCAAAGAGGAACATTGGATGCTGTATTTTCCAGCATTTATGGGCGCGTTTTTCTTAATGGTGCCGCTGATTATTATTGGTGTTAAGCGTAATAATACTAAAGCAACGTTTCAAATTGCACTGCTGCTCATGATGGCCGCATTGGGTTCGATGGCACTATTTGCCGACAATCTGCTGGTATTGAGTATTGCAGTGGTGCTGTTTTTTACCGGTTTTAATTACCTTGAAGCCTCTTTGCCAAGTCTGATTGCTAAGTTTTGTCCTGCTGGCGATAAAGGTTCTGCAATGGGCGTATATTCTACTAGCCAATTTTTAGGCGCATTTTGCGGTGGTTTATTGGGTGGTGGTGCCTATCAGCTTGTGGGCGCAGAAGGGGTCTTTGCGGTTGCATTGGGCTTAATGTGCGTTTGGCTTTTACTGACTTTGGGTATGAAAAATCCAGTGTTGCTGAAGAGTTATACCTTAGAGGCTGAGGTCAGTGACAGACCTGGTGCAAAAGCAATGGCAACAGAATTGTCAGCGTTAACTGGCGTCGTTGAGGCCATAGTGGTACTTGAAGAAAAAGTCGCTTATTTAAGAGTAGATGACCATTTCGATTTGAAAGCAGCGCGAGCGGTACTTGGCTCTGCCAGTTAGCGGACGCCTTATAAAGTAAGATGTCATTTTAACTAAGAGCAATATTGCTATCAGTAGGTTAGTAATATTGTTCTTAGTAAGATCGCTCTTAGTCATAGTTTAGAAAGAATAATCGACAGAAAAACCACCAAAATCAAATATCGCATCATTATAATATTCATCGGTATCAGTCTTTTGTGCAAATTGCCCGTAGAATAATGACGTCGACCAACGTTCACTTATTTGGTACGCAATACTTCCCCATAAAGAGTCGGACTCATAATCTGATAAACCCGATAGTTTGTAGCCAACACTTGCAGAAATACTCTCGGTAAATTGATAGCCAGCTTCGACAGCAAGAGACGGAACGATAAAGATATCATCGTGTTCACTTAAGTTATCGCCATCGTAATTATCAAGTCGAATAGATTGACCGACAACAGTTAATCCAGCCCCTACATCCGCTTTCCAGGCACTGTCGGGAAGTAACTTAACCATATAGTCACCAGACAGCGACCAGCTACGATAGGCTGAAATGACTTCACTGCCCGTTGAGTAGTTTTTACCGCCAAAGTTTATATCTTCTTTTAATACTACAGTGTCTCTGGTTTCCAATGGGGTGAATTCAAAAACGAGGTATTGTTGCTCATCGAGTCCCCATTTTAGCAGTGCTGAAGCATAAGTATTGGGTTCAGACTCTTTGCTGAAATCATTAAGATCAAAACTACTTTTACCCTGTTCGTAAATAGTATTTTCTTTGGTGTTAAAGCCACCAATTGACAGTGTGTAGCTGTGTTTAAGTTCACTCTTTTTTTCACCCCAACCGCTACTTCCTTTTGATGATGGCTGACTTTTATTGCCCGCAAGGCCGGGGGTATAACTCATGGCTAAGCCTATATGCTCTTCACCAAAGCTTGGTGCAATCACAAGATCTGTTCGATTATAAGGATCGGTAAAATATAAGCTGCTCATGACCGCAATAGAAGCACCCGCTAATACATCATCGACATAATGTCTGTTGGACCACAAGCGGCTGCCACCTACGAAGGCTGCTGCTGCGTACGCAGGGATCCCCCATGCATTACCATATCGATGGTGGATATAAGCCGCGCCAGAAAATGCCGCAGAAGTGTGGCCGGAAGGAAAAGAGTTTGCTTCACTGCCATCGGGTCTGAGGCGCTCATAGCCAAACTTGAGAGTGTGAGTAATAGCTGCAGTGGTGGCAACGACTTTGGTTAACTGCCAGGCACCTTCTGTGTCACCAATCCATAAGCTACCAATCAAGGCTCCGGCTGGGAGGGCTATTTGTACAATATCGCCAACCTCCGAAATTGTGCCTGATTGACTTTCAAAAATCTCACTCTGTGCTTCAGCTATATTCGGCATAGATATAAGACAAATTGACGCAGCGATTGCTCGACTAATAACAGAAGCCTGAAAATGCATATAATAATCCTAAAGACAAAACGTGATTAAATTGTAATAACTGGAATAAGGTTAATGCATTGTTGCTAGGATGCAATATCTCTTTGGTTTTTAACAAGTGATCCTTGTAAGAGTGAAAGCTAATCATTCATCCATTTACTCTGCTGCGCGTCACTCATTATGTAGAAATTAGCTTGGTTTTAATGAGCGTAAATAGAAATCACGTAAGATTTATTGTTATTATCTCGTTGTGCTTTTTTTATGTTACCTTTTAAAATCAATACCTTTACTGTTAAATTCGTGTGGATAATTTATTTTGCATTATAAATTGAGGCAAGAAATAGTGATCATTCAGCATTGAATATTGAGATAACAAGCATATTCTAATGTATGGACTTTATTGAATTGCGCTAGGCAACACTTTGTTTACATGTTAGCTGCTATTGGCTAAAGTTATTTTCTGATATGTCGTTATTAGGCTGATATGTGACCCTATATTCAAACAAATTCCAATCTTTATTTACGAGCATTAAACTTGCTGTCGCCTCTAGTATATTCTTGTTATTACCTAGTTATTTAAATGCAATCTCAGTACAGTTTGAGACCTCAGTTTATGACCTTAGCTATTTAGCCACAGTTGAGTTGATGGGCTTTGCACTTGCTTCAATTCTTTGCTACTTCTTAGTTAGGCTTCGCTCTGTCAGGATTAATGAGACATTCGCTATTATTGTGTTAGCAGCAACGCACTTAGCGAGTGCTTACTGTGATGATATCAATATTTTTTTAGCATTAAGGGCCATTTCAGGCGTTGCTGCAGGGGTTATTCTTGTTTTAAGTTATGAGTCGTTATCTCAAGAGTCGAACCCCGATTTAGCCTTTGGTAAGGCTATTGCGCTGCAGATGCTATATAGCGGATTACTCTTCCTCGGATTACCCTATGTGATACAAGCATTTGGTGTCGATAGCTTCTTTTTCTTATTAGCTAGCTTTAGCATCTTACTGCTTGCTTTACCAAAGTTTGAGATTATTGAACCCTCGGAGCAATTCAGTGTTGGAACTGCTGATCTAAATACTAAAATATTAGCCTTGGCTGCAGTATTCATGATTCTTTTGACCCATTCTGGCTGCTGGTCAATGTTGAGTGTAGTGGGAGATAAACTGCTTATTCAGCCAAAAGAGCAAGGTAGGATCTTGGCCATGGGGACGATGTTTAGCTTGGTGGGAGCTATTTTAGCGAGCTTAGTGTCTCTCAGTAGGTATAAAAAAATGCTAACTATTTCAGCGTTGTTTGCACAAGCTGGAGTCATGATCCTGTTGTTTACAACCGAAAGTCAGTTACTTTATTTTGTCGCTGTTAGTTTGTTCATGATGTTTTGGAATTTCTTGCTGCCGCTGTTTATGGGGACTATTTCTGAAACTGACGAGCAAGGGGATATTATTAGGTTATCGGTGGCAGCTCAAACAACAGGAGCCGCATTGGGCCCCTATATTTTACTCAGAGGCTGGGTGCTGTCTGAACTGGTTGTTTTTCTGGCTATTACGTTAATGTGTATTCTCCCATTGTTATCAAAGAGAAAAGCTTTTACAGAGAAAGGTTAACGAGTTCAGGACAGGTTAGGTTTTATACCGTAGAAAAATAGCACTATTTGGCACTGCTAGTATCTGTGAGTTGGCCTCTCGTTAGAAGTCGCCATTAGCTTGAATCCAAGTCTCGGTCTCTTCCGCCATACAATTAATTATCGGCAAACATAAAGCCAGCTGCTACTTCTACCTAGCTCACCCATTTTTGCCGTTTGATAGTCATTTTTTGGTTTTACATATAACGAGTGCTATCAGCGCCGCTGAAGCAGGCGGTAGGCTCACCAGCATTAATTGGCCACTGCGCCGATGTGATGGTTAAATTCGTAGTTGAAAGTACAGTAATTGATAGTAGTAAAAGGGATGGTTTCATCGTCATTCCTTTAGATCTTAGTTCGTGTTACGTTTGTTTATGAGTTCATCTTGTCAAGGCTATGCGAATGGTTTTGGTTGGTACCCATCAAGTCATCGAATGGATTAAACATGCTCAATTTAGAACAGCTAAATGCATTTATCGCGGCCGCAGAGAAAGGTTCATTTTCTGCCGCCGCGCGACATATAAGAAAAAGCCAAAGCTCGGTGAGTATTGGTGTAAGTAATTTAGAGTTAGATCTTGGGGTGACACTTTTTGATCGCTCAACTAAATACCCCACTTTGACAGAGCAAGGGGAGCGATTATATCAACAAGCTAAAATCTTGTTACGCCAAGCGGAACGAATAGAAAGCTATGCGCAAGGTGCGGTTGAGCAGGTTGAAGATCAAGTAACAATTGCGTTGGATCCGTTAGTCCCTCTTTATACTATCGATTCAACATTAGAAAAAATGGCACAAAAATTCCCCTTCACTCAAGTTAAGCTGGTTAAACTGAGTGGCGAGCATTTGTCTAAAGCAATTTTAAATGACGAAGTTAGTATTGGGATTGGCCTTCCTTCAAAGGCTGTGCCTGATAATCTAGATTTTGTTAATTTTTTCGAACTTGAATGGACATGTGTATGCAGTCCGGATTCTAAATTTGCCGATATGGAACTCGTCGATAATGAAACATTAATTGCTGAACGACAAATCGTTTGTAGCAGTATGATTGAAAATGGTGCGCTTTCGGCTATTACTAAGATGTCCCAGCAAATCTGGCAAGCTTATGATCAAGATGATCTCATTAGACTTGTTGAGCAAGGGCTAGGTTGGGCTTTTCTTCCCAAAGGTCTTTTAGATGAGAAACTCGCTTTTGGCACTCTGATTGAGTTTATGCCTGAATTTCAACGCTCTCGAATGATGAGTACGGTAGAAATAACTTGGCGTTCTAACCTACAACATGGTCCGGTCGCTAACTTCATTATTGAAGAGCTTACTAAGTAGCTTTTATCTTCTAGCTAATTGCCACTTACTGATTTTTAGTACGGTAAAGGCCTTTTTTAGCATGTACTTTCCGTTACTCTTTATTCTATAAGAACACGTAAGCAGTTAAGCTGATTACGTGTATTCTATAGTGGTAATTAGCTTTGTGGGCAGTTAAAAGCTTCTCCAATAACAGTACTGCTGTAGGTGCCTTTGGTGCTTGAAATTACAGCGCCTTTGTCACTACCATAAGCCTCGATCCCTTCATTACTATTATCGACACTTTTCTTGAGTACAATGACATTTGCGCCTAGTGCAGCAGCTTGATTCTTTGCTTAGTTACGGGCCCCGATCAGAATATCGCGATCAGCAGTGAAGTCTGCTGTCCACCAATTCCCTTGTGGGCCATCGACTTCACCGAGAAAATTACAGTTCTGCGGTTCTGCGTCCATTATTCTAATAGAAGCGGCATTACCGTCAAGTTGGTTAGCCGAGCAACCCGTTAGCGCTACTAAAGCAAGTGCGATAAAACTTTTTTCATAATCATTTCCTCAATCAATATTTGTTTTTTAATTCACGGTATTCCTTGGTTGAGGTGATCTCCTCATCGTTTTCCTGAATCATTTGGTTAGGATGTACTGGCAAGTCGAATAGGTAAACGATTCAATAGGTAGAGTAATGAGAGGCTCAGGGTTATTAATTGGCGAGGTAATAAGTACAGAGACCGACATCAAGTATTAAGCCTTTGCGTATGAAGTAGCCCGCTGAGTTAACTATCTAAGGAGGTTTAGAATGACAGTAATAATGGAGTGAAGGTCAAACTGTACGAAAGGCTATAGCTCCCCTTGATAAGGGAGGTGAATAACCTTGGTTGATCATATTACTTATTTTTTTGGTTCCACCGACACAATCTCCTTTAACAACATGTTCACTCTGCAGTCGCTAGGATACCTACCATCATTAATATCTCCTTTAACTCAGTATCCACATATGATTCTGAGTCGCATCTCTTGCCATTCGATATTCGAATAGTAACTAACTTAAAGTATCTCTGCTTGTCTCGTATTATTACTCCATCAAAACGAAATTAAATTGTATTTAATAAACACTTGAAGGAATAACATTATGAAAACATCAATCAAAGCAATCGTCATCGCAGTTTCTTTAGCAACAACAATGGGTGCAGTGCAAGCAGCTGATGAAGTTAATCAAGCTACTTTTTATTCTGGTTATGACGTGAAAGATATACCAGCCGAGTCTTTTCAGTCTTGGCCTTATTACACCCATGCAAGTATGCACATTAAAGACTACTTACGTTACGGGGTATACGAAATGCCTGCATCTTCTAATCCAGCGCTTGTAACAGTCTCTCATTCATTAGATTTGTCTACAGAATTTAAAGACGGTCAAAGTTTTCGTGATAACTTAATTGAAACAAACACCAAAGGCTTCGTTGTGATGAAAAACAATGAAATATTGGCCGAGCACTACGACAACGGCTTCAAAAAAGGGATGGTTAATAATCTCCAGTCAGCCTCTAAAACCTATGTTGGCGTGTTGCTAGGTAAAGCAATTGATGCAGGTCTTGTTGACTTAGACGTTAAGGCAGAGCAATACCTGCCGGAACTGAAAGGCTCTATCATTGGTGGCGCCACAATTCGCAGTATCGCCATTATGGACAGTGGTATAGAAGCATTAAGTAATTACCATACTCCAGGGTCTAACGGTTATGAGTGGGAAAAAGAAATTGGCTTGCAAAATGCGGGCGAGCCAATGGGTCACTTAAAGGCTATCAAAGCGGCTAAGGCAAGTGAATTTAAACAAGGTGAAAACTGGGATTACTCAGATCAGAACACGGATACGCTCGCACTGATACTTGCTGAAGTACACGGAAAACCTTTCCAAGTATTATTAGGGGACTTACATGAAGAGATTGGTGGTCACGATATTATTGAGATAGCCAAAACCTCTGATGGCACCACCTCACCCTCGTTTGGTATTAATACTAGCGCTGTAGATTATGCTTTATTCGCCCAGTATATTGCGCAAGGTAAAGCTGGCGCTTCTTTTTACAAAGAACTAGCAGATACCAGCAACGATGTGCTAAATCCAACCGATGCTGGTACGTTGCTTTCAGCAGGTGGAGCAATGACTTACGACATGCAGTCGTACACCATTGCAGATAAAAACATTATCGTGTCATTCGGTTCATTCGGTGAGCTTTCATTCAGCGATATGACCAGCGGTATAAGTGTAATTAACCTGCAAGATTGGTACACCAATATTGAACCACAAAAGCTAATGGATACTATTGAGCGAAGTGTAGAAATTATTGAACAACTGCGTAAGTAAGCCTTAAGTAGAAGCAATAAAGAAAGAGCTGAAGTCAGCTCTTTTTTTGTTTTTAAAATCGTCTGCACCTTTAATAACGTGTAATTCTGGCAGTTTGATTACATCAGATTACATCAGACTACATCAGACTACATCAGACTACATCGCACTATCAACGTACTAAGCAGTTTATCAATTCACATTTGCCTTTCTTAATATGGATGGCGAATAGAGGCTACTGCTTATACACCTCGCTTTATTGGTTCCACCAAAACGAACGACCTTTAATTAAATGTTCACGCCGCTGTCGTTAGTACGGTCACCAAGCATCATTAATTTCTCCCTTAATTCAGTACAACATATGATTCTGAGCTGCATCGCTTGCCATTCGATATTCGAATAGTAGCTAACTTAAAGTATCTCTATTTATCTCGTATTATTACTCCATCAAAACGAAATCAAATTGTATTTAATAAACACTTGAAGGAATAACATTATGAAAAAGTCTATTTTAGCCATCGCCACAATCGCAGCTCTTTCTTTCAATGTTGCAGCGGCTAACGTCGCGGGTGATGTACTTGATTACTATCAACCAGAGCGTACTGCAGTACAGAATGGCGCCGTGATTGTCGACTTAACAGGTCAAGGTAGCGAAGCCATAGCCCAAAAATTAGCGACTATGCCTCGTGGTGAAGCAGAGCAAGCAGTCATCGAAATTGCAATCAACGCAGTTGAAAATAACCGTAAAGTCGCACCTGAGTATGTTGCCATCATGGAACGCCAAGCTGAAATTAGAGGCGTACCCGTTCATATGTTGTTCGCGGCCATCGCACAAGCGGATTGGGACATCAACAAAGGGTTTGTTAATGCTGGCGATACTGCTTCATTACAAAAAGCCGCTGAATCGATGAATGGCTGCACAACCCTAGCCTTTGCCGAAACGGGTATTGTCGGATTAAACAATGATTTAAACATTGGTTTTTTACAAGAAGGTGATACTTCAGTCATTAAAACAGATGACACTATCTTCTTAGCCACTGATGGTGGTCACTTCCAAGGTATGGGCAAACACACTGCTGCAGTCCTTAACTTCATGGGGGAACCAAGTGGATCATCAGCAACCGTTGACACTCAAAATGTCATCACTACCGATGCCGCTTTTGCTGCTATTACATCTTCAGCCAACGTAGAAGAGGCCTTTAACAAACTTAAGGATTATACCACTCACGTTTCATTAAACTTTACCGTGGCAGATGATTCTGGCGACTATGGTTCAATTGAAATGACAACCAATGGTACTCGTATCGTTCGTGGTGAAGGCGGTATTGCTCACGCCAATCATACGGCAGAAATGCGTGCTGAATTTTTATCTCATACACCTTTGCGCCAAGCCAATGAAAAATTTGTTGATACTTTTGCCCGTGAAGACGCAGGTAATACTTTCATTAGCTATGCAAAAGAGCGTGATGTGAATGGCATGAAGTACATCTTGCAGCAAAAGCCTATTAACATCACAAAATATAGCTCTGACTTCGTGACTGTCGAGTCTGTCATCTTCGATACTGTGAATGGTTGTGCTTATGTAGCAGGTGACAACCCACTCTTCTCAGAATACACGCAAGTTTGTTTCTAAGGTCAAGTGAGTAACCTCTTTAAAGGGGTTACTCATTGAATAACAACTTATTCATTTGAATACTCGTAAAAAAATGAGTCTGTTTTGACACAAGATAAAACCATATTAATCGTAAAAACATCTAGGAATTTAACATGAAAAAATTAATTAAAAACACAGCCATTATCATTACGTCTTCACTGATTTATCTAAGCTCGTCAGCAATCGCAGCTGAAATAGAAGGTGTTATTAGTTCAGTTGATAATCAACAGCAAACAATCGAGATCCATAACACTAAGTTATTGGTTGATAACCGCACACGTATCGAAAATTCACGAATGAACTTTTCAGATTTACGTCCTGGTATGTATGTCGAAGTGGATTATATATATCTAAATAATAAGTTGGTCGCTACAGAAATTGATTTAGACGACTAAGAAAGTGCCTCATATTTTAAACCTTAATAAACTGAAAGGGTGAGAACCAAAATGAACGCAAACTGGAAAAATAAAATGCTGTTATTAGCCGTCGCGGTCGGTATGACGGCTTGCGCATCTCCTAGTACACAAGTAGGTAAAAGTGCACAAACAGGTGCTACTTTAGGAGCTTTTACCTCACTTATTCTAGGTGGTGATACAGAAGATATTATTGTAAGTGCAGCCGTTGGCGGAGTCGGCGGTGCACTCGTTGGTGGCGCCAAGGCGCAAGAACAAGAAGCTATAAAAGCCAATGTGATTGCCAAAAGTGAATCACAACAAAAACTTCGAATTGAACAAGAGCGTCTTGAACTTGATAAAGTGCAACAGCGTAGTGAAGATAAAACGAAGTTACGCACTACAATGACCGCAAACAATGCCTTGTTAGATGACGTTCCGCTTCTTGAAAGAGCGTATGGGAAAGACAATGTTGATGGTATTTTGGCCTTAAGAGATTGTCATCATGTAAAAGCTAGAGTGTATGCTTCAGCGGCCGAAAATAGCAGTGTAGCAAGTGCTAAATTAGCCAGCGTGTGGTTGAAGGCATTGATTGCTGTAGACGAACATAATGATGCCAAGGCTCAATTAGCTTTTGAACGTTTGATTGAATTAGATCCTGATGTTTCAAATAGCCGTCAAGCAAAAGATTTTGCAAATGACACAATGGCAGATATTCGTGCAGACAGAAGATCACTTTCAATTTCTTGCGTTATTTAATGAGCTTTAATAGCCTGGTCACTAATCGTGGTCAATATCAAAACGTTCCCTTAATTATCTTGAAATTATCTGCTAATAATCTAATAAAAGGTTAGGGAACGTTAACAGAAATTTATTTTTTAGCTAAAGTGATTAGAATCTATAATCCACTTCTAGAAGGTATAAAATGACCTGCTCGCCAAAATAAATTACTTGTTAATGTGAACCCGTTGTTGCGGTTCAAGCGGCTCTTCGAAGCCAAAATCGCCAGTAATAATTACGTTAAGATCAGTAGCTGTCGATATCACTCGTTATTAATTTTCTAATAAAACCGGCGTTGCTAAAGAGAAGGGACTTTTTGTCGCAACCACTAAATATACCGATGTTTCATCTACGTTAGTGTCAAATTAAGCAACTTGGTCATTAGGTGATACAAGCATTTTTAAATTTAGTATTCCTCAAATAACGATTGCTGCAACGGCCCAAAAAGTCGGTAAGCCAATCACGAGAAAAGCTTCTTTGGGCGGGCCAGAGGACGCTATCACTTACGTCGTTACTGCTCCTTAATCTATTAGCTTAGCCATTTATCTAAGCTCCCAATAGTTTGGCTATTGGGCGCAATATCATTTTTCACGCAAAATATTGAATGGCAGGTCAAAGTTCGCTTGACGCCACCAGAGAGGAAATTGGCACCCTAGCGTTTAAATAAAATTTAAACGTCATAACTATCAGGCTAATATAATCTATATGGAAGCCGCTGCAAGGCTCGCAAAGATATCCATAATTATACTTAGACTCGCTCAACGCGTGAAAGTCTATGGCTAGTCATAATTGGGAAACTTGAATAGTGATTGATGATTGTATTTATTAGCGAATGAACTCGCTGGGTAATAGAACTAATTCATTTCTTAAATAAAATGAGTCTACAAGTTCGACTCCGGATCCTTTCGTACTTAACGGCATTAATCATCCCACCCTTTGAAGATGGTATTTCTCTAGCTAAATTTATTACTCCTTTTCCGTTGCCCCACTCCCAATATTGTGGTTGATGGAGTTACTGGCAAGCCTCTCTTGTATAGAGCTATCAACAGGTTTTAATTCGGTGATACAGGGGAGATACCGCGTTATCCTATGGAAGTATTGAACTCTAGCTTGAGCGCTGCCTATTAGTCTCATCGCGACCAATAAGGGCATACTGTCGATGTGGTTAATGAAATATTCTGTTAGGTATTCTGTGAGCAAGTTTCACCGGTGATGTGACAATAAATTGCACCTTGTCGGTAGCTATAAGCAATACCCATTTATCAGCGATGGAGTATTTCAATAGGCAAGTTAGTGAGTGTCACTGATGTGTAGCAACGACACTCACAATGGTAACGCCACTCTACAGCATTGGCATTAGTGAGTGATGCCCGAAAGTATCGGATGAATTGATTATTACCAAGATAGTATTTTGGTAGAGCGGAGTTTATAGCAATCGACAAAGAGGGGTTGGCTGTCGCGAATGTGATTATCTATAATATGTAAAACACCGCTATATTAATTAGCGGTGTTTTTATTATGAATAATAGAGCCTTAGCTTTAGAAGTAGTAGTTTGCTTGGAACCAAGTCACAGTATCCGCTTTCATGCTACCAAACTGATTTTTGTGCTCAGCAGTATATTCAACTTTGGCACCCACAGAGATGTTATTTGTAACCATAAAGCCACCACCGACCTCTATTTGGTTGATAAACTCTTTGTTTTTTAAGTGATAAGTCGTTTTGGGGTTAGCGTACAGCCAGTGACCAGCATCAAATCCATACATGGCATACACGCCTGCTTGTGCAATACCTGAGCGGTCGTACTTGTTATCTTCCATTGGACGTTTAACTTGTGTTGCACCACCACTCAACATCGGGAAAATTGAGATGTTGTCAGAGACTTGGAACTTATAGATAAGTCCACCAAGTACTGTTTGAGAGTTGGCATCAGCCAGTACATCTATTGAATATCCAAGGCCATCGGTGACATGGAAGTAGCGCCCACGACCATTCATATCTCCGGTTTTGTTATCAGCTGCAAGATCCAATGAGAAAATATTGCTGCCGAATCCCATCATGCCATTTAGTTGGGTGGTATCTTTACTTGCTGAAATACCAACAGTAGAGAAACTCGCGGTCGGGTCACCATAATTCACCTCTGCTTCAGGCTCAGCTGCCATAGCGTTAAATGAGAATAAGGTAGCGATAGATAGTGCTGCGACTGTTGCTGTCAGTTTTGAATTAAGTGTTTTCATGGTCATTCCTCTGGGATTCGGTTGTTATAATTAACTGACGCCAGTATCCCAGAAAGTAAGAAATAGATTAAGTTAGGTATTATTGCTAAATCGAATACTTTGTAATGTTGAGGTCTTAAATAGTCATTAAATTATATTGTTGTTCGTAGGTTTTAATTTATTTTGGGTCATATTTTTCGGGGTTTTTAATTAAAGTATCCTAAAGGAAGTTGTTTATTCGTAGGGCGGGAGAGGTTGAGTGCTTAGTTTAAGTAATGGTTGGGAGTTGATTTTTCAGGTCGTTAGTTTTTGACGTTATA
>NZ_PJBM01000163.1:0-29550 GCF_002836075.1 Shewanella sp. GutDb-MelDb
TCCCGGCCCAGAAGCCTTGCCGGGATGACTCCCAATTATTCCCAAGTTGTTCTGCTAAGCTATCTCATTTCTGCCCAAAAACGTGTTTAGCTTTAAAACTAACATATCTATTCTCGACTAATACGCTTCAATAGCAGTAGCACCATAATTAACAGTTAGCGTTGTCACTTACAGCAGGACCTTTTTATTGTGTTATATACAGAACACGCTGTTTCATTTTGAAGCTATTTTTTACATTTGTAGCACAAATATGTTAGCTGCTTCCTGTTTACTGATTGTCGATTGTTGTAAACTCCGCGCCAACAAAGGCTATGTTGGTAAGAGTAAATTTTACCAGACATTGTGTACCACAAATGTGTTTACACCAATACTCGCAGGTCACTAGCGCTATCAGCGCCAAGTGGATCTCTCACCCAAGTCAATCTCGTTTGGGGCTCTACCTGCCATAGCCATATCGCCAATGAATAACCATTGGTTTACTGATATACCCAAACGACCTCAAGATGCAGTATTCAGCATGTCGAGAAGTGACAGAGTTCAAGGCATGAAATTGAAGTACTCGTTATTCGAATTCAATATTTCATAACGCCGAAAAATGGTACTTCTCGCCTTGCCCTACGGGAGTTCCCGTAGAATAGCTGCACTGTGTTAGTGATATTGAAAAGGGAATACCATTCTCTCAATCACTGCCTTGCTCAGCTACCCTACGGGGGCTCTGAAACGAACATATTGAAGTGGCTTGGGTATAATATTTAAGAGATCAAAAGGTATAACTACTATGAAGTCTGAACAGACTCTCTCTAGCTCTAACTCTGCCGCTGTGTCTGCCCCCGATTCATTTTTGGATCGCTATTTCAATATTACTGCCCGTGGAAGTACCTTAAAACGCGAAGTCATTGCCGGCTTAACGACGTTTTTGGCGATGGTTTACTCGGTGATTGTGGTGCCTAACATGCTGGGTACTGCGGGGTTTGATCCTGCATCGGTATTTATTGCTACCTGCTTAATTGCCGCGTTTGGGTCGTTACTCATGGGGTTATGGGCTAACTTGCCGATGGCCATTGGTTGTGCAATATCACTCACGGCATTTACAGCCTTTAGTATGGTGCTGGGGCAGGGGATATCGATCCCTGTCACGCTTGGCGCTATTTTCCTTATGGGTATCGTATTTACCCTTGTGAGTGTCACCGGTATACGTCAGTGGGTACTGACTAATCTGCCAAAAGGTATTGCTCATGGTACGGGTATTGGTATTGGTCTGTTTTTACTGCTTATTGCGACCAATAGCGTGCAATTGATTGTATCGAACGATGCTGGCTTACCCGTCAAGCTGGGTGATATTAATAGCTTGCCGGTTATTGCCACGATTGTTGGTCTTGCGGCGACGATAGGGCTTGAGCGCCGTGGCATGCCTGGTGGCATATTGCTGGTGATTGTCGGCTTATCAATCTTTGGTTTAATATTTGATCCTAGCGTGACTTACCAAGGCTTATTTGCATTGCCTGACTTGATGTCTGAAACATCAATGATCGGCCAGCTCGATATTATGGGCGCGCTGAACCCTGTGGTACTGCCGATTGTGTTGGCGTTGGTGATGACGGCAATTTTTGATGCTACTGGTACTATCCGTGCTGTTGCTGGGCAAGCTGAACTGCTGGATGAGAACGACAATATAGTGGGTGGTGGTAAAGCACTGACGTCAGATTCTGTCAGCAGTATTGTTGCTGGTGTTGTCGGCGGCGCTCCTGCTGCCGTTTATATTGAATCTGCAGCCGGAACCGCAGCGGGGGGCAAAACGGGCCTGACGGCGACCATTGTTGGCTTGCTGTTTTTGATGATGATGTTCTTGGCGCCATTAAGCTTTTTAGTGCCGGCTTATGCAACGGCGCCAGCGCTTATGTATGTTGGACTGCTGATGCTAAGCAACGTCACTAAGCTTGATTTTGACGATAAAGTGGATGCAATGGCGGGTCTGACTTGCGCTGTGTTTATTATCTTAAGCTGTAATATTGTGACAGGGATAATGCTTGGGTTTGTCACCTTAGTGATTGGCCGTATATGCAGCGGCGAGTGGCGCAAACTGCGACTTGGCGTTATCGCCATTACGCTTGGTTTAGTGACTTTCTATCTGGGCGGTTGGGCGATTTAATCCGTTTACGGCTGAATATTGAGGCCAGCCCGTGAGGCTGGCCTTTTTGTTGGCAGTGTGAGTACCGACTAACGACTAGTTTACCGCCCCAAGTTCTGGTCGATGACAATCAAAGTAGCGACTGCGTTTTTTGTGTTTCAATTTATGCGTATCAACCAATACCAAGCCATCGATACAATCCCCAAACTCAGCATCAATGCCAAAATCAAGAAAGCTGACCCCATCGTCATTACAAAGCTCGCCATATTGTTTGTAGAGTGCAGGCACCGCCGCGCCCATACTTGCCATCGTTTGCTTGAGTAATTTAAAGCCTTCGGCATATTCAAGCTGGCCATATTGGCGATTAAGTAATTGCAGTTTATCTTCATTAAAAATAAACGGACTAAAAGAGTGCGCCAGTGGTTGCTCGCTGGCGAACTGCATTTTATAAAAGTGGATTAAGCGCTCTTTGGCGGGTTCTGGCAGTTGGTCACTTAACGATACGGGACCAAACAGGTAACGATATTGTGGGTTTTTAACCAAAAAGGCGCCGATGCCAATCCAGAGGTAATCTAAACTGCGTTTGCCCCAATATTTGGGTTGTACAAAGCTACGCCCAAGCTCTAAGCCTTGTTCAAAGTAGGGGGCAAAGGCGCTGTGGTATTTAAATAATGATTGGCTGTAAAGTGCATCATTACCATATTGTTGATGAACCTCTTTAGCACCGGCAAAACGGTATGAACCGACGATTTCCATATCTACGGGGTCCCATAACACTAAGTGCTGATAGTAGGAGTCATATTTGTCGGTATCTCTGCGATTGCCAGTGCCTTCACCCACTGCTCGAAAAGCTATCTCTCTTAGTCGTCCTATTTCGCGCATAATCGGGTTGCTTGATTGGTGTTGATACAGAAATATCTTCTTTTTATCGCTGGTTTCACCAAGTAATTCACACTTTAAAAGCGCCGTTTGTAACTCACTGCGAGACTCAGGATGAGCAATGGCACTTTGGGTGGTAAACAGTGGGCTGCGATTTTTACCTATGCGGTAGAGATGATTTTTTAATAGCTTAACTTTTGTTTTTAGAGGGAAATCTGAGCTCTTAACCACCTCTTTAGGAATTAACTCCCCAATGCGTACGGGCATGGTTTTCTTGGCTTGCTTAAACATCTCTGTGACTAACATCAAACTGGCCAGTGGTTTATACAGCATTGAGGCGCCATAAAACGCTGCTGAGTTTTTAGCATCAGCGTGCATGGGCAGCAGTGGGGCATTACACGCTTTCGCTATCTTTAAAAAACCAGAATGCCAGTGCAAGTCAACCACACCTGTTGGTCGAAGCCGTGACACCTCGCCACTGGGGAAAATCAATAGCGCACCTTCATCTCGTAGATGCTGATGGATATTATTGAGGTGCTGTTTGGGCGTGCCCCCCGTCATATTACGAACCGGCAGCAGTATTGAATGCAGCGGTTCAAGTGCCATCAGCAGTTCATTGGCGACCACTTTTATGTCGGGTCTCACCTTGCTGATAAGTTTTATCATGGCTAAGGCGTCAAGAGAGCCGATAGGATGGTTGGCGTAGATGACCACTCGCCCTTCAATAGGGATGTTTTCTATCTCGCTATTGGGCACGCTGTAGTTGAAATTGAAACTATTGAGTACCTGCTCGACAAAATCTACCCCTTTTAAATAGGAGAATTGATTAGCAATGTCATTACACTCTTTCTCCTTGAGCAGGTAACGCAGCATCGCCTTGGTGGGCGTGGCTAGCCAAGGGGTTTTATCGAGCATCGGTAAGTTTTGTTCTACAACATTGTCGACATTGAAAATCATAATAAAACCCTATTGATGAGGACTGACGAGCTGCTATGAACAGATATGAGCTAAGCTACGCGCTTTATCATTGGTGAACCTGAGTGCTGGCTAAATTGAATTGCGCTGATAAGTCGGGCGCAGGCTGTAGCTTCTTGCCATTTCAGCAGTTGGATATCACCCGAATCGGACTCGGCTATAAAGGTGCAGTTTTCCACCCAATCTCCGTCGTTGGCGTAAACCATATTGTCGGTAACCGTGAGTTCTGGCTGGTGGATATGACCACAAACGACAACATCCACTTCCATGCGCTTTGCATAGCGGGTGACGGCGTTACGATAATTTTTAATGGCTTGTTGCGCTTTGCTGACCCTGAGTTTGACGTAACTGGCGAGTGACCAGTACGGGTAACCCAATTGGCTACGCACTTTATGCAGTTGGCGATTTAGGAATAACAGCAAGTCATAAAGGTGATCGCCCAATTTGGCGTAGGCGCGGCCAATACACACTTCAGAGTCAAATTGGTCGCCATGTAATACCAACACTTTACGCCCTGACACTGTGGTGTGAATATGCTCTTTGGTAATGGTGAGGTCCCACAGACAAAAACCATCGTAGGGCTTTAGGGCTTCATCGTGATTGCCCGGAATATACACAATACGTGTGCCTTCTCGTGCCATTTTGAGCAATTTTTGCAGAACTAGGTTATGTGATTGAGGCCAAAGGAATTTACGTTTTAGTGACCATATGTCAAAGATATCGCCAACCAGAAACAGGATGTCTGTTTGCAGTGAATTTAACAGTTGTAGTAGATACTCTGCTTTGCAGTCTTTACTGCCAAGGTGAACATCTGAAAGCCAAATGGCATTATAGTGTTGCGCTTGATTTAATCGGGCACTATTTATGGGCTTAACCGTGTCATTCTGCGGCGGTAGGCTGCGGTCTCCAAGCCTATTTTCGAGTTCTGTTGCGGCAATTCCTTGCTGTTTGTTTTCCATTGTCCTGCCAGTGAAAGCGGGGATATGACAATAGAGTAAAAGCGGCAGTTGACTAGCAGATGAACTATTTGTGGCATGTTGATGACGAGGCAAAAAAAAGGAGCGCTTATGCGCTCCGATTATTGACCTTGACTGTTTCTCTATAAAAACTAGAAAATCAGGTGGGCGATCCCTGCTATAACAGGCAGAGTCACCAGTGTTCTTAAGATAAAGACCACTGCAAGCTCAAGGAAATTGACAGGAATTTTACTGCCCATCAATAGTGCGCCAACTTCACTCATATAGATAAGCTGCGTGACTGACAATGCCGCAATAATAAAGCGGGTCATGTCTGACTCAATAGAGCTGGCAAGAATGGCCGGAATAAACATATCCGCAAAACCCACCACAATTGTTTTAGAGGCTTCAGCAGCTTCTGGCACTTGTAATAGTTCCAGTAGCGGGATAAACGGCATACCAAGATAGTTAAATATTGGCGTGAATTCGGCAACCATCAAGGCGATGGTACCAATGCCCATCACCACTGGGATCACACCAAAAATCATATCAACTACGTTTTTAACACCGTCGGTCAATGTATGTTTGATGCCGCCAGCGCGAGAGGCTTTGGTCAGTGCTAGATCTAAACCCCAAGAGAATACGCCATGGCCAGCTGGGATGACTTCATCATCTTTATGGCGGGGTGTTTCATCAATATAGAGGTCTTTTTTCCACGATAGGGGAGGCAGTTTAGGCACAATTATCGCTGCGACAAAACCGGCAAAACATACCGTGAGATAGAAAGGGACAAATAGGTGTTCTAGCTGAACTTGCGAGATAACCACCAGTGAAAAGGTTATCGATACTGCTGAGAATGTTGTACCAATCACAGCAGCTTCACGTTGAGTATAGAAGCGTGCTTCGTATTGCTTGCTGGTCATCAAAATACCGACACTGCCATCTCCTAACCAAGATGCCATACAATCAATGGCACTTCGACCCGGTAGATTGAAGATAGGACGCATGACTTTAGTTAGCAGTGTGCCTAATAGCTCCAGTAAACCAAAGTTTAGTAATAGCGGCAGTAACATCCCTGCAAATAAGAAGACTGAAAACAGTACCGGCAATAGGTCGTTGAGAACCAGTGCACCAGTACTACCAGAGCGAATAGCTTCAGGACCGACTTCGAAGAAGGTTAAGCTGATAAAGATGGCACCGAGTATGCGGATCACTAACCAAATAGGGGTGACATTAAACAAGGAGTTTAAAAAAACGCTTTTAATCACAAATTTAGGCTGTGCGACTTTAACGACTAATGATGCCAAAGCAGTAAAGATAACAATCGCAGTGACAATACCGATGAGAGCGTCACCCAGCAGGCTCTGTAGACCTTTAGAGATAATTGCAATTGGAATGGTGATTGCGTCTTGATAACTGATGGGGGTCATGAATAACAGTAGACCGATCAGTGATGGCACAATAAACGTAAGTATGGTTTTAATGTTATGGGTTTGTTTTTCTGACACTTTTTATTACCCTAAATATCGAGTTTTGCTTTACAGCGTTAAAGCTGAATTGGTACTTAAGCAAATAATGTATTGAATATTCATTCAACCGCTAGCAGGCGAGGTTACCGCCTTAAAACATCTAAGTAAAACGATTCTCTTGTTATATAGAATATATCAAGACTAGCGAATAGTTATTAACTCTAAATGACTATTTATATTGTATCGGAATAAGCAGCAAAAGCACAAAAATATTTTTTGTTTATATTCATTTAAAACAATGGTTTGTTTATGTTTCTTAGTTGTTGATTGTTTGGTGCGGCGGATGTTGTCGCTACCCACTAGTGGTAACGACAACACATATTACGGAGGGCAAACTAACTAAATGTTTTTCTCAAAGATTTTGCTTTTTCAGCATTAATTTTTAACTCTTTAACCGATGTTTCAACCACATCAATAGCATTCAAATTTTCATTTGATGCTTGGCTAATGTGACTAATATTTTGGTTTATTTCACCGACAACTAAGGTTTGTTGCTCTGCGGCAACGGCATTTTGTTGCGCTAAATCGTGAATATTTTTTACTGCTTCAAAAATAGTGTCGACTTTTTGCGCTGAAATCTCGGCATCGTCAGTGCATAACAATGCTTGTGACTTACTTTCATCCATCTGTTTTGACCATTGAGTCAGCATGGTAAACATCTTATCGACACTCTTAGAGATACTTTCTGTTGACTGTTGTGTGCGGCTAGATAGTGCGCGAACTTCATCTGCAACAACTGCAAATCCTCGCCCTTGCTCACCGGCTCTTGCGGCTTCGATAGCAGCGTTAAGCGCGAGTAAATTGGTTTGTTCGGCAATGGCATCAATCTCAGACATTGCACTGGCTACTCGCTCTGCTTCTTTGTTTAGCAATTGTGCATTCGCCGCTGCTTCTGTCACTGAATCAGTTAACTCACTAATGCTTGCTGCACTTCTTTGCATTTTGTCACGGCTTTCATGGCAAAGCTGGTAAGTGTCTTGAATGCGATTAGAGGTTGATTGAATATTCGAAGCGACCTCTGTAATGGTGGCGGCCATCTCCTCAGTGGCACTGGCGATTTGTTCTATTTGTTGGTTTTCAATATCCAATCCAGCATGGGCTTGTTGGGCGGCAGTCATTAATTGAGTGGATATGGCATCAATATGTTCGGCATTATCTTGTGAGCGTCCCAGCACACCTTGCAGTTTGGCGTCTTTCATCATCAACTGAAAATCAAGCAACGAAGAGGTATCTCGACCGCAATAGATAAAACGACTGACAGAGTCATGCTGCTGTTTCATCTGCATTAATCGAGCGGGAATACGAAAGGCTTCGTCATAAAAGATGACAAGGTTTACGCCCATTAACACGATACCGGCTAAAATTACGCCCCAACCCCAAATATAACCAGCAGCTGCTAAACCGAGGCTGGCACAAAATGCAGATAGCAGGCGTTTATTGGCTAAGCTAATAGGGTCGCTAACACGTTTACCTAAATTGAGTCGTTGATAGATCTTTTGCGCCTTATTGATGTATTCGATCTTAGGCGCAACGCGTACAGATTGATAACCAACCAGCTCGCTCTGTTCAAATAGTGGCGACACAAAAGCATCAACCCAGTAAAAATGGCCGTTTTTACAGCGGTTTTTAACAATACCGCGCCATGATTGTCCGGCTTCGAGTTTTGCCCACATCTCTTTAAAGGCTGCTTTAGGCATGTCAGGATGTCGTACAAGATTATGATGTTGGCCAAGCAGTTCATTCTCTGTATAGCCTGATATTTCGATAAATCGCTGATTAACGTAGGTGATAATCCCTCGTTTATCAGTGCTTGATATCAATTGATCTGAAGAGGTTAGTCTAACTTCCCGGTTGACTATGTTTGCATTGTTTCTTGTCATTATTATTCCATTTGACTGCAAAGTGTATTACTAGATATGTTGGAAATATACCAACACATTATGTGTGGAATATAGCATTAATACACTCATTATTATTCAGATTTAGCTAATTTGTTTAACGAAATATTAGCAAGAAATACAGGTCGCTATTTTTAGCTAACTTTTTGGCTTTATTATCTTTTTTTGCGGTAATGTTTGAGTTGTTTTAGAGTTTCAACTTGAAAAAAAATAACGGTAGACTATAAAAGTAACGTGGATGTTACGTATCTTGTGTTAGTAATGGTTGTTAAAAATCTGAGCTAGACCTCTTTAACGAAGGCTAATTCGATATATATTAGACGATGCCATTAGATAATATAAAAATAGGAATATATGGTAGCTCGGACGAACAATAAGGTTTCTACACTCGCATTTAGATTTGGTATGCTCGGGATTTTCGGGCTATTGCTAGGTTTGATGTTATCGGTACTGACATTTAAGATGTATGACGGTGAAGGCTTTAGTTTTTTGAACCACACGCTGAGTGAGTTGGGTCATTATGGACACTCCGACTTTGCGGTGATTATTAATGGTGGTCTATTTTTCGGGAGCTTGAGCGCGGTACTATTTTGTCTTTTTTCATTGCAAATAGCGGACTCATCTTGGTCTTATCCCTTTTTTGCTTGCTTAGGGCTGACATTCTTCTGTTTAGCGGCGGTTGGCTTGTTCCCCATCAATGTTTATCATTTACATATTGTGGCGATTAAGTATTTCTTTATCTTCGGCAGTGTCAGTTCAATGTTTTATGGACTGTATTTATTCGTAGGTAGAGGGCGCTTATTTTCGCGCTCGACCAGTGTTTTAGCCATTATCGCGTTTGTGAATATGTCAGCTTTCTTGTTGGTCCCTCTGTTAGGCTTGGAGCTAACAGAGGGCGGTAGAGCTTTCTATCATGAACTGCTGGTCGAGATGCATCGCCCTGCCATTTGGTGGCCCGCCATTTTTGAATGGGTTGGCATCGCCAGTTTTGTGGCCTGGAGTGCTAGCGTGATGTTAAGTTTACGACCTAGAGTCAGCTAACATTATATGTGCGCCAAACCCGCGGTTTGGTGCCAATAGCCATTACAGGTTAGCGGCTCAGTTTTGGGTTTGCAGGTTAGGATACTCTCTGCCAGCGCAACACTCTTTAAACTACTTGGCGAGACTCTAAAGTAGTTCACCCCCATCTGCTTCATTTGCTCGATTTCACTGGATAAATCTATCTGGCTTGCAGATTGAGTTTGAATACCATTGAGCCTTAATAACGGTTGCTGATCTTGGGTTTGCGCAAGCAAGCCTTTTGGATGCGATAGACACACAGTTTGGCAATTATCTTTGGGCAGATTCTGCTGCTTGGCGGTAAAGCAGCGAGCTGAATGTGCTAATGGTATGTACCCATGAGCAAAGACTTCAATCTCAAACGGCAGTGGGGCACCGGTGGCGGTAACCTCAGCTTCGATAACATGGTTTAACCAAGATTTTGACAACTCTATTGGCATCACAAAGCGTTGCATTCCCCACTGATGCAGTTTTTTTAGTGTCGCTAAGTTGTAGTTATTGATGGTTGGGCCGCAAACAAAAGGTAGCTCAAGCTCTTTAGCAGCTTGCACAGCGCCCATATCATTGGCTTCAATGATAAATTCGCCATTATTCACCTGCTTTTTTAGCTCGGTATACTCAGATGGCGCTTCTAATAGCGCTAAGGTCGACAAGATAACCTCTTTGCCCGACTCTCGTAGCATATGCGCCAGCGCAAGATAATCGGCAAACTTGAGTTGTCTTCTTCTGCTGCACACCGTTTCGCCAAGATAGACCACGGGAATGCTACTTTCAGCCACCTGCTGATAAAATTGATTCACTTTTTCTTTTGACCAGCAATACTGTAATGGCCCGAGAGATGTTTTCATTGGCTTTCCTTGTTGATAAGCAAATGGCCTATTGCCAGGTTCGTTCGTAAGCGCCGAGTGTTGTAGTTTGCCCTTCAGACACTTTTGCCAAGGCGACATTCCACTCTTGCTGAGTTTGGTATTTCTCAGGAGACGAGAGATAGCTATCGATTGCAGTACGCCATACGCGAGTCACTTGTTCGACATATGCCGGACTGCGCTGACGCCCCTCAATTTTGAGTGACACAACATTAGCTTTGGCAAGCTCGGGCAGTAAACTTAAAGTGTTTAAGCTGGTCGGCGCCTCAAGGATATGGCTGGCGTTGCTATTCTCATCGGTGGTGTAACGGCCTTTACAGACCACGGGATAGCCCATCTGTTCATCGACACCGGACTTATCAATGAGCACGTCGTTTAACCACGTCAGGCGGCTACCGCCATCTTCTTGCCAGCGTACATGTTTAGCAGGGGAGCATGAGCCGCCAGTGTTGGGTGATTGCCCTGTCACGTAAGATGATAGATGGCAGCGCCCTTCGGCCATGATGCACAAGCTACCAAAAGCAAAAACTTCTAAATCGACAGGGGTCACTTTTGACAAATCTCTGACCTGCTTCATCGACAATACACGCGGTAATACGGCGCGTTCGATATTAAAAGCTTCTTTGTAAAGCGTGAGCGCCCCCAGATTGGTTGCACTGGCTTGTACCGATAAGTGCAGCGGCAGATGCGGGTAACGGCTGTGGGCATAATCTAATAAGGAAATATCAGCCATGATCAATGCGTCAACGCCAGAGGCTGCCGCTAAATCAATGGCTTGGTACCAACGGCTTTCTTCGCCTGGTTTGGGGAAAGTATTAATGGTTAAGAACACTTTCTTGCCGCATCTCTTTGTATACTCAACGGCTTGTTGCAGTTTTTTAGGCGTAAAGTTCAGCCCTGCAAACGAACGAGCATTGGTATCATCTTTTAATCCTAGGTAGACCGCATCAGCGCCAGCATTGAGGGCGATTTTTAATGATGCGAGGTTACCCGCGGGGCACAGCAGTTCCATAGGTCGGCTCCATTTATAAGGAAACAGGAGTTTAAAAGGGAATGAAGATCAAACTTTTGATGTAAAACAGGTTTGTGATCATAAAACCTAGGTAAGATCGGTTTCTTTGTATCAATGCTGGAGCATTTTTAAATGCAAGGTGTACTTCCTAATATTTTGGCGGAAAAAATTCTGCGCATCGGCCCTAAAGTCTTATCACAGCCCTTAGCGCTTATTCCGTTTTCGCTTAAAGCGGACTTATTGAAACGTATTTTGGGTTTGATGCTTGCCGAGCAGGCAGCAGATGATGAGTTAGATTTTTTGCTCGACCGCTGGGTGGCGATCAATATTGAAGACTTAGGGTTAACCTTTGAGGTGAGCTACGACGGTCATTGGTTAGTCCGTCCGTTGCAAAGTGCTGAAGTGACCTTTAAAAGTAACTCTAAGGCGCTGCTGTTAATTGCCGCTGCTAAAGAAGATCCCGATACGCTGTTCTTCCAACGTAAACTCAGTATCGAGGGCGATACCGAGCTCGGGCTTGAGATTAAAAACCTACTGCTGGGGGTTGAATTTGATTCTATGCCCACCGTGATCAGTGCCGCAATCACTAAGCTTGCCGAAGCACTGCAGTCTTTGCAGAGAAAGGCTGAGCCGAAAATGGCTTAGTAAGACATAAAAAAAGGTGCTGTTAAGCACCTTTTTTTGAATCAATGACCGGTTACATTAGAGTAATAACCAATGATTAAACCTATTTACCTGTAATAACATGGTATTTCACCAGCAGTTCATCATCCGACTCTTTGTGGTCTGGGTCAACGGCAATACAATCAATTGGGCAGACCGAAATACAGGTCGGTTTATCGTAGTGACCTTTGCATTCAGTGCAAAGCAGCGGTTCAATCTCATAGATCTCTTCGCCCATGGTGATGGCCTCGTTAGGGCATTCAGGCTCACACATGTCGCAGTTAATACAGCTGTCGTCGATTAATAATGCCATCGTTTACTTAATACCTTTTTCAAGGCGCATTATAAAGCGCCTTTTGTTTGTTCAGTCTATTTCGCTGCAACGTCAGCGGCTTGATGCGGATTACGGGTATTTTGCCCTTGGGGCAGGTTACGCAGTAATACGGCTTTGTCTAGCTCTACGCCAGCTGGCACATCTAAAAAGACAAAGTGACCAGAACCTAGGCCGGCTTCAACACTCTCGCCTTTACGATTAACCAATGAATCAATATTGAGGGTTAAATTGCCCTGTGGCGTCATGATTTCAACGCTGTCGCCCACACTAAATTTGTTCTTTACATCAATCTCAGCTTGGCCTGCTTCATTGCATTCACCGGTAAATTCACCGACAAATTGCTGAGTATCGCTAATTGAATAACCATAATCATAGTTCTGGTATTCATCATGCACATGACGACGCAAGAAACCTTCGGTGTAACCTCGGTGTGCTAGCCCTTCTAAATTGTGCATAAGGGTTCTATCAAAATCTTTACCTGAGGCGGCATCTTCAATCGCTTGACGGTACAGCTGAGCGGTACGGGCGACATAATAGAAAGACTTAGTACGTCCTTCAATTTTAAGTGAATTGATCCCCATTTTTGTTAAGCGATCCACATGCTGAATGGCACGAAGATCTTTAGAGTTCATGATATAAGTACCATGTTCATCTTCAAATGCTGGCATGTATTCGCCAGGGCGTCCGGCTTCTTGCAATAATACGACTTGGTCTGAAGGTTCGCCAGCGCCGAGTGTTGGCGTTGCGATTTGCACCTCTGGGTTGACGGCAACTATATCGCCAGTCTCCGTTTGCTTAGCTTCATGTACATCGTATTTCCAACGGCAAGAGTTGGTACAAGTCCCTTGGTTGGGATCGCGTTTGTTGATATAGCCAGAGAGCAAGCAACGCCCTGAGTAGGCCATGCATAATGCACCGTGAACAAACACTTCTAATTCGATATCTGGGCAACGCTGACGGATCTCTTCAATTTCATCAAGTGATAATTCACGCGACAAAATAACCCGTTTAATGCCTTGAGACTCCCAAAACTTAACCGACGCCCAGTTAATTGCGTTTGCTTGTACTGATAGATGCACGACTTGATCGGGGAATGCTTCTCGAACCATCATGATTAGCCCTGGATCAGACATGATTAGCGCATCAGGCTGCATTGCTACAACGGGCTCCATATCTTTGATATAGGTTTTTAGCTTGGCGTTATGCGGCGCAATGTTACTGACCACGTATAGCTTTTTATTTAGGCTATGGGCTTCCTTAATTCCCGCGGCAAGGTTTTCCATTTTAAAGTCGTTATTACGTACACGAAGACTGTATCTTGGCTGACCAGCGTAAACAGCATCGGCGCCATAGGCAAAGGCGTAACGCATATTTTTAAGGGTTCCGGCTGGGGACAGTAATTCAGGTTTAAACATAATAACTTCTCTGTTAACGGGTAAGGATTAGGCAAACGGCCGCACATTCTACTAAATGCTGAAAGGCTAATGCAAGGCAGTCAGCCGCACATGATAAGGGCTATAGAGGCGTTCTGAGTCGTTTATCTTGGGTTCTTGTGACGCTGGTATCATTTTTTGCTTAATTTAGGTTTTATTAAAGCAATTATCTAAGTATTAACCCTATATTACTATTTTGCACGTGCCCGTATGCATTGAGCTGATATACTCGGCGAGCTGCAAATTAATACGAGTAATATAGGGAGTAAGGATGTCAAAAGAGCATCAAGTATTAGTGGGTTTGTTGAGAAAATTAAAGGCAGATTCATTAGTGCTGCCAACGTTGCCGGAAGTGGCTATGCGCGTTCAAGAAGTCGTTGGCCGAGAAGACACTAGCCTAAAAGATGTCGCTAATATTATTGGCCAAGATCCCGCCATCTCTGCCCGGATCATTCGCGTCGCCAATAGCGCTATTTATAGCCGAGGTGTGCCAGCCTCAAATGTTAATGCTGCCATTAGCCGTATTGGACTCACTCAGATTAAAACGATTGTAACCTCTATTGCGATGGAGCAGCTGTTCATATCAACCAATGAGATGGTATGGGAAGTGATGGATGAAGTATGGCAGTCCTCCATTAATGTGACCTCTGCAGCGGTGGCAATGTTACAAATTTATAATCGCTCTCACCCCAATAGTGGCTTAAATGCCGATACCATGACGCTAGCCGGTCTGGTGCATAATATTGGTGCTTTACCGGTGCTTACCGAAGTTGAATCCGATTCAGAATTAGTCAATGGCATTGACCAATTACGTGCTTTAGTGCGTAAGTTGCAAGGGCCTATCGGTCGGGCAGTGCTTAAAAATTGGGCTTTTTCGCCCAGTGTTATGGAAGTCGTTGAGCGTTGGGCTGATCTGTCCTATACCTCAGAGCATGTTGGCTATCTTGATTTCATTCGAGCCGCGGCACTGTATAGCGGTGAGTTGCGCTCAGGTAATGAGTTACAAGAAAGGCTGGCTGCATTCAGCGCGAGGGGATTACCAGTATCACCAGAGGTATTGGCCAGTGATGGCTTTTTGGATACCTATCACTCGATTAAAGATAGTTATGAATAACCTTTGCGATAGAGATTAGGCTATAGTCAAAGAGGTTGAGTATTGGGAAGCAAATTGCTTTTTATTGCCTCCCAATGAACTCACTATATACAGTTTGCTACAACAGCTTAAAACACCTCAGATTGAAACGGTAAAAGTCATCATTAATGGATAGATTTGGATTGCTCTCGATAACGTGTATTGTGCTTATACTGCTGCTAGCTGCAGTATTTTGGCGTTTTTTAATTTGCCGTCGCCAATTAATTAAATTGCGTTTATCGACTAATCATAAACCCGAACAACCCAATGAAAGTGGTTTAATCGTATCCAGCATGTCCCAAGCGTTGCTGCAAAGTGAGCAAATGGTGTCGCAGTTACAACAGCAGTTACATCAAGCAGGACACGATAAATTAACGGGATTGGGTAACCGCTTAAGCATGAAGCGAAAGCTGGCTGAACAGATGCCATTGGAAAAAGGCAGTTTAGTGCTGGTGGACATCTATCGCTTTCGCTATGTAAACGATCTTTTCGGCTTTAGCTTTGGTGATGAACTGCTCAAACAAATCTCGAGCAGGATTGAAGCTAATTTTCTCGAATCCGCGACTATCGCAAGAATGAATGAAGATGAATTTATCATCTATTCCCCCTCAGGTTTTGCAGACGCAGATTTAACAACGCTAACTGCGTATTTACAACAACCTTACAGCGTGTTCGACAGTCCAATTAGCGTGCGTATTCAGCTAGGACACCTCGAACTTGAACGTTTTCATGCTGACATTAGTACCATGCTACGTCGCCTCGATTTGGCGCTTAAAAAAGCGAAAGCATTGGATATTGGCATCGCACATTACTCCGCCGGCGATGACGCCGTGCAGCTAAGGGATGTGTCGATTATTAATAGCTTGGCTAAAGCGTTACAAGACGGTGAGCTTTATATGGTGTATCAGCCTAAGCAAAATTGTGTCGCTAATAGTTGTACTCAAGTCGAAGCGTTAATGCGCTGGAAGCATAAAACATTAGGCGTTATTTCCCCAGCAGAGTTTATCCCGCTCGCGGAGTATGCCGGTATGATTGATATGGTGAGCCAGTGGGTGTTAGATCAAGTGGTGCTACAACAATCAAAATGGCGACAAATGGGCATCGTTGTGCAAGTGGCGGTCAACCTATCAACCCAAGACTTAAAGAATCAATCGTTGCTTGAAGAGATAGAAGCGAGGCTGACCAAGTATCAATTACCTGCCAATGCATTATCTATCGAGTTAACTGAAAGTAAATTAATGGAAGATATCGATAACGCAGTTATTGCAATCAATAAGTTGCGTAATATTGGTGTTGATATTGCGATTGACGACTTTGGCACTGGTCACTCTTCTTTAGCGTACCTCAAGTACTTACCTGTCGATGAGGTCAAGATAGATAAAGCCTTTATTGAAGGCTTAGATACCGATGAGCATGCCAGACATATCATGGATACCAGTATCCGATTAGCCAAAGGCTTAGGCTTTAAAGTCACGGTTGAAGGCGTGGAAACTGAATCGGTACGGCAGATCATTATTCCGATGGGGGTCGATAAAATTCAGGGCGACATATTTGCTAAACCATTGACTTCGACTGACCTTGAAATGAGGTGGCCACAGCTTAGTGGGATATCGCCCGGAGCCACTCGCTAGAAAGTGACCGGCTGAGAAAAAGCTTCTCCAAGTCGGTTTATCAATATTTGTGGCATTGGGCTCAGCTGACGGTTTTTATTCATACACACCATCTCAATTAACGCTGTTACCGCTGCTTTTTTAGCATTTGGACGCCAAATCTCCTGTAACCAGACTGTGCGATACTTACTTTCGAAGTAGAAACGCGTCCTAATATCGATAATATCAGCAAATTCAACGCCATCGTGGCACAACATATCGCTACGATAAACGGCAAAACCTAAATCGTGCTCATCCCATAAGCTTGCCAGGTTTTTTGCACCAATTACATGTTCACGAGCCCGTTCAAAATATTTTAAAAAATTAGGATGGTACACAACACCGGAAAAATCGGTGTCTTCATAGTAAATTTGTACCGGAAAATTAAAGGTTTTACTGTGTTGTACTGACTTAGTCGAGGGCATATTGGTTGTGGTCTAGTCATGAATCGTATCAAAGTGACACTAGCTTAGCATAGGAAGCGTTAACGGCTTAAATCCTATGCCAGAGCGATATTTTAATTAATGCCAAAAAGTGTGAGATTAATTTGAGTTTTCACCTATATATTCATTAGAATGTTCTCATTGAAATAAATCTAATGGAGTTGGATAGATATGGCGGACAAAATTGTAGCAGTAAACACTCAAATGGGAGAGGGCTGGAAAGTCAGCGCGCAGATCCGAGAGCATCTACTGGTGATTGATCAACCTACCGCTGGAAATGAAGGTGCTAACCCACTGGAAACTTTTGTTTTCTCGCTGGCCGGATGTATCTCCACCATTGCAAAAATGGTGGCGAGAGAGCAAAAAATTGATCTGCAGCAGTTTGATATGTCGATGAAAGCTCAACTTAATAGTGCTGGACTACTGGGCAAACCTTCAGATGATCCGGTCGGTTTCAAAGTGATCGATATTATCGCCACAATGGATGCGATGAAAGATGATATTCAACTCACTGATGAGCAAAAAAGTACTTTTTTAGACACTGTTTGCCACCGCTGTCCGGTTCACGATAATTTGCTGAATCCAACCTTGGTAACACACGCAGTTGCTTAGCTATAGCCTATGTTAGTTTAGACCGCCCTGTTGTCGAAAGCGCGACGGGGCAGCTTACTAGCGTAAAGCTATGTCATATAAAAACTAATGCCACGTAAATAAGTTATTCCCCCTCATTCAAATCGGCGTTAATGCCCAATCTTCAGTGACCCTAATTTCATAATATATTTATCGATTAAATATGCCTGAATGATAGGGTGATTTGATGCTGTTTGTCATCAAAACCCTGTGCTTTAAGCCTTTATAAAAATGTGTAAAAACAAATAGTATATTGAATAACTGGGGCTGAATGGCTTGAATGAAAAATGGACAGGCGCTGGGGGATATTATTTCACCTCTATTCTGCTAGAATCTTAGTAACCCCTATTAAATTTTTTGCATGGATGAATCGTACTTTATGGATCAAAGTTTAATTTTTTCGCTTATTCAAAATGCGGCATTGTTGTTAGCAATGGTGTTTGTTTACGACGCGTTTCCTCGCAGTCATAAACGAGAACTTGATGTGCTCTGGAGAATTGGGATCGGCGCCCTGGTTGGGGTTATTGCTGTTTCAGTTATGTTGAGTCCTTGGCAATATAGTGAAGGCGCTTTCTTCGATTCAAGAACGGTTATTCTCGGTATTTCTGGCATGTTTTTTGGTGGTATACCGACATTGGTTGCCGTACTTATTAGTGGTCTGTTCCGTTTAAGCGAGGGCGGGGTTGGCGTATGGTCTGGTATTGGGTCGATAATGACATCGGCATTAGTGGGCTACTTGTGGGGGAAATATCGTAAAGGCGATATCAGTGACATTCGCTTTAGAGAGCTACTCATATTCGGTTTTAGCCTTAATACATTAGTGCTGTTGTGGGGGCTAGTGATGCCGTTAGATGCGGCTATTTCAATGCTTAGACAGATAACGTTACCTGTTTTAATAATCTTTCCAATCACTACTGCGTTCTTGGGAATGTTGTTATCCCGACGGATTGAAATAGAAAGAGACCAAAAAATAAAATTGCAAGATCACCTGTTGTTTAAGTCTCATTTTCAAGCGGGCAGCATGGGCATTGCGATTACCGATAATCAGCATCAGTGGATAAAAGTAAACCCAAATTTATGCCATATGTTGCAATACAGCGAACCCGAGCTACTTGAACTCTTGTGGTCAGACTTGATCCATCACAATGACTTTAACCTTTATCAGCATTACTTCTCAGAGATGTTGGCGGGGGATAACAACGAGTTCGAGCTTGATATTCGATTTATCGCTAACGATGATTCTATTGTGTATACCCACATGACAGTGGCTTGCCAAAGAAATCAAGGCAAAGTCGAATTAGTCATTATTGGTTTATTAAATCGAAGTTCGCAAAAACAAGCCGAAATGGCAATGTTAGCCAGCCAAGAGCAATTGGGTTTGGTGTTAGATAGCAGTGAGCTAGGTTTTTGGGACTGGGATATTGTTAATGATAAGGTCGAGCGCAACGAACATAGTGCCAACTTGCTTGGCTGCGATGTCACTACGCTCAATAATAACCCCAAGCTTTGGATGCGGGCAATTCACCCGAAAGACAGAGTAGGAGTGCTTAGCTCGATAGATGAACATATTAGTGGTGTGAGTGAACAGCATAAAATTGAATATCGAATGTACTCTCATACTGGCGAGATCCGCTGGATCTTGGATTCAGGAAAAATAGTGAGTCGAGACGAAAATAATAAACCGTTACGTATGTGCGGTGTGCATACGGATATTACCGACCGTAAGCGGGTTGAAGAGTCATTAAAGTTAGCGGCATCGGTTTATAACAACAGTAGCGAAGCGATGAGTGTGCAAGATGAAGCTGGCACTATCATCAATATAAATGCCGCGTTTACTGATATTACCGGCTATAGCGACGTTGAAATTAAGCAGCAGAATATTCAGATTTTGCAATGTAATCGAAATAATCGCAGTACATATGAGCAGATGGAATTGTCAGTAGAAGAAACAGGTCGCTGGCAGGGGGAGACATGGTTAAGGCGCAAAAATGGTGAAGAGTTTGTGGTGTGGTTAACCCTTAACACACTGTTTGATGCTGAAGCACAAACTGAACGTCGAGTGGCGCTGTTTTCCGATATTACCGATAAAAAACAGGCTGAACAGATAATCTGGAAGCAAGCTAATTATGATCCTCTGACCGGATTGCCCAATCGTCGAATGTTGCTCGACTATCTTGGCGCTGAGATTTTAAAGTCAGATAGGCGAGAAAAACACTTTGCATTGATGTTTCTTGATCTTGATTACTTTAAAGAGGTTAACGATACATTAGGGCATGACATGGGGGACTTACTGTTAACCGAAGCCGCAAAGCGCTTGAAGAGCTGTATTCGAGATAGCGATGTTGTTGCACGACTAGGCGGTGATGAATTCACGGTGGTACTTTCTGGCATCACTGATATAAAAGGGGTGGATAAAGTCGCTCAAAACATTCTTAACCGTATTGCAGAGCCCTTTAACCTTGGCGAAGAGAGCGCGTATATAAGTGCCAGTATTGGTATTACCCTTTATCCTGATGATGCCGCAAGTATCGAAGGGTTATTGAAACACGCCGATCAAGCGATGTACGCCGCTAAAGATCAAGGTCGGAACCGATTCCATTACTTCACCCCGTCAATGCAACGGAACGCTAAATACCGTATGCGCTTAATTCAAGATCTCAGGTTGGCGATTTCAAACCAAGAGTTTGAATTATATTATCAACCGATAGTCGGTTTAGCTGATAATCATGCGATCAAAGCGGAAGCGCTCATTCGTTGGAATCACCCGAAGCGTGGATTAGTGTCACCGATAGAGTTTATCTCTGTCGCCGAAGAGACAGGACTGATTATTGAGATTGGTGATTGGGTCTTTCAACAAGCCGCGCGTCAATGTGCTCTGTGGCGCGATCGATTTGGAATTGAAGTACAGATCAGTATCAACAAATCGCCAGTACAATTTAGGGATGAAGGTGAGAGCTTTGAATCTTGGATTGCACTGCTTAAAACTCTTAATCTTAGCCGGAACTCTATTTGCATCGAGATTACCGAAGGCTTGTTACTTGATAGTAATGAGACGATATACCATAAACTCGCACAGTACCGTGCTGCTGGGATGCAGATCTCACTTGATGATTTTGGCACTGGCTACTCCTCTTTAGCCTATCTTAAAAAATTCGACATTGATTTTTTAAAAATCGATCAGTCTTTCACCCAGAATTTGGACAGCAACAGTGATGACTCTACCTTGTGTGAAGCGATTATTGTGATGGCACATAAGCTAGGAATGAAAGTGATTGCAGAAGGTGTTGAGACAGATTACCAACGACAAGTGTTATTGGATGCGGGTTGTGACTATGGTCAAGGATACTTGTTCTCAAGGCCTGTGCCTGCGGAGCAATTTGAAACGAACTGTATTATTCCCGCGACCCAAAAGGTGACCGTTGAGGAACCACAAGAGCGTAAGCAAAGTGCAGTTGAAGCTTATACTAAAAATAAGTGATGTTAGCTTACTGTTATCGTTTTTCCTTGAGTCGTTAATAACAGCATAGAGAAAATGTGCCTTGTCGTGGCTTCACTACGTTTGGCTATATTAACTGCGCTGGGTTTTTGGTAGACTCCGCGCTCACTTTTATTCCCTGTACTGAGCCAACCATGAACTTTGATGCATTCGATTTACATCCCCACATTTTAGATGCTGTCTCTGCGCGCGGTTACCAAGCGTTAACGGAAGTACAGGTACAAGTATTACCTGTGGCAATGCAGGGTAAAGATATCATGGCATGTGCCCAAACTGGCACCGGCAAAACGGCAGCATTTGCGCTACCGTTACTGAATACCTTATCGAAGCAAATGGAGCTTCAGCAAAGCAATGAAGCAGAAACGGCTACCCCAAGTGAGTATAAGGCTGAGTTGAGAGTCTTAGTGTTAACGCCGACTCGCGAACTCGCTATCCAGGTTGCTGAAAATATTCAAGCCTATTCAAAGTTTTTGCCTTTTAAAACCGCGGCGGTTTATGGCGGCGCCAATATGAATCCGCAACGTAAAGCGGTGCAAGGTGGCGTTGATATTCTAGTGGCTACTCCTGGTCGCCTGTTTGATCTTATCGGTCAGTTTGGCTTGGACCTGTCCAATGTCAGTCATTTAGTGGTTGATGAAGCAGACCGTATGTTAGACATGGGGTTTGTTAGAGATATTGAAAAAGTCAAAAAGCTGGTGGCCCGTGAGCATCAGACACTCTTTTTCTCGGCAACGTACAGCGAAGATATTAAAACGTTAGCGCAGAAGATGCTTATAGCCCCTGAGTGGATTAATGTTGCCACTGCGCCAACAGCGAGTAGCATCACTCAAGAGGTTTACTTAGTCGATAAGCGCCGTAAATCTGAGTTATTGTCTGAGCTTGTGGGTCGTAATAACTGGCAGCAGGTTTTGGTGTTTGTCAGCACCAAAGAAGGCGCTGAACATTTACACACAGAGCTTAAACTCGATGGCGTAAAAAGTGCTGTATTTCACGGTGATAAAACTCAAGGTTCTAGAAACCGAGCGTTAGAAGAGTTTAAAACGGGCAAACTAAGAGTCATGGTAGCAACTGACGTTGCAGCCCGTGGTTTGGACATTGAAGCACTGCCATTAGTGATTAACTTTGAGCTGCCTTTTGCCGCTGAAGATTACGTGCATCGAGTGGGTCGTACTGGTCGAGCGGGTTTATCTGGCCGTGCAATATCATTTGTATCTCCACAAGACAAAGAGATGTTGCAAGAGATTGAGCAAATCATTGAGCTGACACTGCCGTGTATTACACTTCCCGGTTATGAAGAGGGCGCGCCTTTACCTGCACGCTATCGCGATGTCACCACAAAGGCTGTGAAAGAGAAGAGTCATAATAAGCGTAAATACCAAGAAAAAAGACGCAATGATGCAAAGCCACGACAAGGTGATAGCGAAAAAAATCGTTATGGTCGCACCAATACCAAAGTGAGCAAATAAACGTTTATTAAAGCGCGAATAATATCGTTTTTAGAATAAAAAAAAGTGAACGCTAAGTTCACTTTTTTTATGTCTGACTTTTAACTTTAACGATAAAGCGCAGTGATGTTTAACTGCGCTTATCATCTTTATTCATCGTTAATTACAGTTCAACGTTGATCCATACTAAACGGTGATCTGAAGAGACTGACTTTCCGCCGCCGCCATACTTGCCAACACGAGCGTCGTTCATCATTAGGCGACCATCTTCAAAAGTCGCTGGCCAGAATACACCTGAGTCAGTCACATTTAAGTCACTTGATGGAATGACGTGGTCTAAACGTAGTCCTGAGGTACTGGTCACCATGTCTGGGTACTTAGTGCCCCAGTTTTCAGCGCGACATTCGCCAGTGGCTAAACATTCAGGGCCGCCTAAACTCGTTGGTGCATAAACACCATGAGTTGCTAACTGGTTAACTTGGTCACTGTATATTAAGCCTTTGATGCTATCTAAATAACCGTCACCACTTTCTGGATCGGCATTTAAGTCGCCTAAAATAACGAATGATGCATCAGCAGTAATGCCACCTTTGTTGCCAGCATCATCATAGATGTAGCTGCCTTCACCAGAGATGTAGTCATCCCAGAATTTAATTTCAGCGCGGTTAAGCAGCTTATTATTTTCGGTTATGGTATCGAAAATAGGCGGTGTTGGGTGTGATAACAATAAGTGAACCACTTTGTCGCCATTTTCAGTTGGGATGATGATAGGGGCATCAACGTGGTTTTTAGAAGACAATGGCTTTGCTGCCCATGCTTCTTTACTGTACCACTCGTCACCACATGCCATGCCGGCTGGAATTGGGTTATTAGCATCTTCACAATTGGTGATTGTTGGGTTTGCTTCACCTGGCATATCTTTCCACTTAAAGTTTTGGAAAGTACGTACGTTGTCAGTATCAATTGGGTATTGTGATAATAGACCGAATGCATATTGACCGTGGTAGAAACCAAAGCCCCAAGCATCGCCAGGTAGGGCAACGCTGCCGTTACGGTCTAAATCGAAATCACTGAGTAAACCTGTATTAGTGGCAAAGCTCTCAGCGTAACCAAATTGGATTGGCTCAAGTAATGTGACGTCGTCGGAAGTAGACCCTAACGCATTCTGTGGTACTGCAAGGTAGTTTAAACGAAAACCTTGAATGGCTTGTTGATCTTCACCGGTGCCATCGTTGTTGAATTCAGCCATTAACAGTACAGCTGGACGTTCAGTTTGGATAATGGCAGCGATGTTACGAATTTGAATCACTTTCTCAGCGACCGCTTTTTCAGCATCGGTTAGTGAACCATCAAACCATTTGTCCATTAAGTCTTGTTGCTCAGTTTGAGTGAGCTTCATTTCGGTAACGAGATCGGCGTAGGTATTTCTGTCGAAAGATAAGTTATAAGTAGCTATACGAACATTCGTTGTGTCTGGAGTTGGATCTGTTGGATAGTAGTTGTTGGTTTCATCGCTACATCCAGCTAGCAGTGCGACAGTAATTGCAGCGGCAGCTGCTGTTTTTAGTAATTTCATGTTTTGACCCATCAATAATAGTTATTATAAAACGCTCAATTTTTTGAGCTTCGCAGGTATTCTATACAGCTGTAGATTTGATGAAAATGAATCTCGGTTAACTTGGTGTTTAAGTGTTGTTTTAATGAGCTTTTGTTGTTTGTTGGTAACTGGGTTTGGTTGTTAATGTTGCACTTGAGTGTGTGATGTTGGGCTCCGTATTGGTGGCCATGAGAGGGCTGTGCGATGAGCCGGTGGGATTGGAACGTGTGGATCACAGTTTCTTTTACTCATGGCTCAGATCATAATGCTGTTTTGTTAATGTGTGGATGGAGATGATAATGAGTGTGCGTTTAGCAATGGCTATAGGGAGCGCTATATTGTTGTTTTGTGGTTGCAGCTCAACGAGCGAGCCGCAATTGAGCCAAGTTTCGCAACTACAGCAAGCACAAGACTGTGATCTAACTTGGTTTAAAAAAGTTGAAATGCAGATATTAACAGGCGATGACAATGGCCATGGGCCAGATTTAGGCTCGCTTGAGTGGCGTTCTGTGGTGGAGTTTAAGTTAGGCGTACGAGGAGATGAGTGGTTGCCGGAAATAAGCTCTGATTTGTGGTGTCACTATATCGATGAGCATTTTATCAAAAAGGCCGGTGTTGAATAGAGTCATCAGTATTTAGCGTTTTAATCAGTTTTGTACTCAACTCGAAACACTTATTCATCGAGAATGTTAGTGACAGTAAAGTATAGCGCTATGCAAGGTTAGCGAGAGAGCTTAGTGCTCTGCATAATAGTGGGAGGGCAAATCTGTTGTTTTTTAAATTCTTGCATCACTTTAAGTGTAATATCAGTTTCAAACAGCTTTTCGTATTTAGTGTCGAGAACGTAGGCTTTTAGTGTCAGTTTGATAGCAAAGTAACTGTCACTAATATCTTGTTTGACCAAAACGACAATCGGTTTAGGTAAGTGGATATAGCGACTCGATGCAGCGGCTTCTCTGATGATGTCGGTCGCGAGTGACAAGTCTTGATCCAGCGCGACATAGAAGGGGATAACCACTTGCATGTCTAATGCGCCATAGTTGCCACTGACCACCACATCGCTTAGAAACTTACTGTTAGGAATGGTAATAATGTCATCAGTTAAGGTGCACATTCTGACCGAGCGAAGCCCAATCGTGATGATATCGCCATAATGTCCCTCAAACGTGACTCTATCACCGACTTGAAATGGCCTGTCTATCATTACGGTTAACCCTGCAATAAAGGAGGCTGCGAGGTCTTTCATCGCAAAGCCGACTGACACTGCTAGTGTGCCGCCAATAAGCGTGAGTACTCTGTCATCGACTCTAAAGCTGAGCATGAACACCGAGATCCCAGCGGTCATGTAGACAAAAAACTGGAAAAATGACTGTAGCTTTTGCGCTAACATACGCCTTTGTGCAAATTGACTACTTATTGAGTTGACAATGTTCTGGGTGAATTTCAACATCAACCAAGCAACAAAAAGCACTAATCCTGAAATGAAAACACCGCTCCATCGAATAAGACTGGCAATGTCAGTTAGGCTATCCAGATTGGGCGATAGATCTTCTGCTAATGGTTGAAAGCTTATGAATAGCGTCAGCAGAAGCAGCTTTGAGTATCGTTTTAGCATCATCTACTTTACCAGCAAGTGTTGGTTATGCAGTGTATTTGTGATGTACCTAAACCAATGTGAGGATATTTTGGCTTTATCGTCAATTAGCTCGATAAAGCCCCGATTTTGAAAATAGCGCAGGGTATTTAGCACTTCTGCAAAACCTAGCTGGGTACAAGCGGACAGCTCTTCCGCTGACGCTACCTCTAGCTGGACTATCGCTCGCAGCACTGCCAACATAGGTTTTGGCATATTCTCAAGCTCCTTGGCATCGGGTGCTTTAAAGATCCTCACAAAGACTTCACCACTGATCTTATCTTGGTGCAGAGATTGTCTAAAAAAGCGCAATGCAACACTTGGATTACCGTCTGAGTAGTCCCATAGAATACGATAAAACCCCTGTTCTGCTCGTTGCTTTTCTGTTAGCTCGTGTTCATCCCACTGCTTAGGCAGTTTTAATCCAGCAAAGCTGAGCGCATGCTCGCCATCCATATCAATACGGCTGCTTAATAGCGCTGCAATTTGAGTTTCACTCCAGCGGGGCATTGCTACCACTTTATCAAACAACAGCCTTTCCCCTCTTGCTCGGTCAACAAAGCGCCAAGCTGATTGTTCTACTCCTAGGAGTACACCGTGTTGATTACGGCCTCGACGTAATAACTTAGATAGCTTCATTAAGTCAATTAAGCCACCGACCTTAGGGCTAATAATTCGCTGGCAATCATCGATGCAGAACACAAATCGTTTCTCTGTACTTCTTAGCAGTTGCAGCAGTTCAGTCTCATCGGCGTCTTTAGCTAAACCCAGTGCAGTATTGATTTGTTGCACGAGTGGTTGATAACCACCATAAGGGCAGCTTATGTAAATAGCATTTTCGGAGTTTGCTCGGTAGATTACTCTTTTTAGTAGTGTTGTTAGGCCTAAGCCTCGCTCACTATAAATTAGCGCCATGGCGGGAGTGGGGGCAAGTACATAGCGAGCAATCTCATTGAGCTCAGTGCTGGCGTAATTTTCGATAAGTTCGCTATCTTCGTGCCCTGGCTTTACGTAGGAAAAAGTCTCTTCACCTTTTATTCGCACCATATTGGCATTCTGTTTATCAGCTTGGCTCTGCTTCGCCACTTCAACTCGAAAAAAATAGGCGATAGCATGCTTAAATGTTTGGTACTTAGATAGCTTATTAAAGAGTTCTTGAAATAGGCGCTGCGAAAAGAGTCTATATACGCCAATGAGCGTAGCTATAGGGGCTAAAAGAGTCACGGCTTGTCTTTTTATTGCCCAGTCAATATAAGCGGGGTGCTCGTCAGAATGGCTTAACTGTTTAAACACCACACTACGCCAATTGGTTAATGTTTTAATTAATAGTATGAGTAATACCAGCAGCATTAAGGTTTTGACCCAAGTGTATATCGTTCCTTGATAGACACTCATCTCGGTTGCTTTAAGAATAATACCGGCTGCCATTAGTGTCCAAACCCAATGTTTTACGGTACTAACGCGCAGCTCTACTATCTCAGATTGATTGTTGTAATGGCTGTGGTGTGAGGTGAATTCAGTGAGCAGTCGAATGATAATGGCTGCCGCAAAACTCCAATTAATGACCACACTCAAATAGTTAATACTATCGAGGCCGGGCAAGGTCATTAAGGTGTTAATCATAATGCTTAGGGCTGTAAACCAAGCTAAAGGTGCTTGTACTTTATTGAGGTAACGCCAAATTACGTGGCTAATAGGCTCGCCAGATAGTGGCTTTCTCTTAGTGTTTTTTAATTGAGAAACAATGAGTTTTGGTGCTGTTTTAAGCCACCAAGATAACAGTATGCCGATTAAACTGAGTTTGAAAATAAGCACTAATAAAGGAAAGGGTGAGACCTTTAGATCTGTGGTGAATCTGACTAGATGTCTAAACTGGGAGATCAGCTGATAATTGATGATCGCTTCGGTGACTTGTGCCTCGAGCAAAAGCTGCCTAACGCCGTCTGGGCCAAAACCTGTAAACTGCTCATTAATATTGACCGATACGTAGGTTAATAGTTTTGCTTTGTTCTGGCTTAGGCTATCGAGCGATAACTTGGTTTGCTCAATTGCAGGCCAGTCATTAGGGTCTTTGGAGGTTCGAAACTGACGTAACTGTTGATTCAGTTGCTTGGCATGAGATTGCTGCTGTTCAAATGTATTGATTAATATATTGGTTGCGCGATTTTGATCGCGATTATCGGCGAGGTGTTGCTCGGGTAGGGCATTGACTTGGGTCGAAATTGCCTTGCTCTTATCTGTCAATTCTGGAGTATCAAAAGTAGACCAATTAGCCAGAAGGTCAAATGGTGCGAGTACTAGGGCGCAAAAAAGCAGTTTATTTAGCATCTGTTTTCGCAACATATAAGAGTCGTACTCCAGCTGCAGTATTCTTATTTCTCATTATTGAAAATAGCATAAGTGACAGATTTTGCCGATATTTTAGCCTCGTATAATGCCGGATTTGATCATCAGCAGTGTGGATTTAGCATTACTATTTATGGGTTAAGCAGTGACATCGACCCAAGATCCCGATTAGAATCTCGAGCAACTAGTGCTTATGAGCCACTTTTATGATCCAAAAAATAATTCCTACTAACGTCATTACCGGCTTTCTTGGCGTTGGTAAAACGTCATTTATTAGGAGCCTGCTAAGCCAAAAGCCTGCAGATGAAGTGTGGGCTGTGTTGGTCAATGAATTTGGCGAGGTCGGTATTGATGCTGGCCTGCTAGGCGGAGAAACGGAGCAGATACAAATTAAAGAGGTGGCGGGTGGCTGTATGTGCTGTGCTGCAGGTTTACCGATGCAAGTGGCTATTAACCAGTTAATCGCTAAAGCTAAACCGGATAGATTACTTATCGAACCCACTGGTTTGGGTCACCCTCAAGAGGTGCTTAAGGTATTAACTCAAGCTCATTATCAGCAAGTGCTAGCGATGAAAACATGTATCACTTTAGTGGATGCAAGAAAGCTCAGCGACAGTCGATATACTCAGCATGATATTTTTAATCAGCAGTTACAAGTGGCGGATCTGGTATTAGCGAGTAAGGCCGATTGTTATGAAACACCTCTTATAGAACAATTATCTGACTATATTACGGCCGTAAATAATGGTGCTGTTACTCGTGGTTCTAATAGCGACTCAAATAGTAACTCAAGTTATACCAACGCGTGGAAACACCGTGCTATTGAACCCTGGAGTACTAAGCAGGTTGAGTTGTTAATGCCATCAATAATCGCACGACTCAATCAGCCACATGAGCAGATAGTTAATCAGTGCGAAATACAACAATTAAACGGTTCATCTTTTGTGATACAGCAACCAGCACGGCTTTTAGATGTTAATTACAGCCCGTTGTTCTCTAAAGAAGCTAAACCACAAGATGTTGAGTTTGACGGACAAGGCATCATGTGTAAAACCAAACATGCTGATGGGTTTTACAGTTGTGGCTGGGTATTCGATTTAAGTTATGAATTTGATTTTGATAAGTTATTGCACTTAATTAAAAGCCTAGAGGTTATTCGTCTTAAAGCCGTGATGATCACCGAAGAGGGGATTGCTGGGTTTAATAGTGTGGACTCTGAGTTATCTATCGTTGAACTTGACGATGCGATGGACTCGAGAATTGAGTTGCTGTCTATGTCAAAAATAGACCGTGAGCTTATCGAAGGTGCACTCTTATCGGTTTGTTCGCGACTCGGATAATAAACGTCTATTTGAGGACTGTTGATATACATTTTCACTGAGTACAACAGTTTAAGGTAAAGTCGTCCGCGTAGACGTTATGATTAGCGAGGGCTAAACAGGGATTA
>NZ_PJBM01000164.1:0-28717 GCF_002836075.1 Shewanella sp. GutDb-MelDb
AACTCTAGTTATCTATCTCTTTAGTAGTAACTCTTCAATACTTGACTCATGTCCATAGAGGCTATCAATCGCCAAACAGATTTATCTCGGCGATATGAATATGAGCAATGTTGAGGATGAACTTATGAACGCACAAATCCCATGTAAAAAGCTACTACTCGCCAGCATGATAACCATGTTGGTTGCATGTGGTAGTGATAATGATGATACCACCCCACCTGTAGAGAATACTCCACCTGTTGCCGTCGCTGATGCCGCAAATGTCCTTGCATCAGCAGTCGTGACCATCGATGTATTGGCAAACGATACCGATGCTGATGGCGATTCGCTAACGATTGTTTCTGTTGATTCAGGTAGTGCCGTTATTAAAGATGGCAAAGTTGACTTTACCGCAGGCAGCGATGCCGGTGAGGTGAAGTTTAACTACACCATCACTGACGGTACTGATGAAGCGTCTGCTGTTGTTACCGTTACTGTTGAAGCACTGCCAGAGCCAGAAGTATTAGCTTATGTTGGTTCGGCATCTTGTGCTAGCTGCCACAGTGGCAAACATGAATCTTTTGTTAAGACTGGTCATAACTTTAAGATCATGAAAAACCCTGGAAATGATGCTCCTGTATTCCCATATACCCCAGCAACAACTATTACTGGTGCTATCGATCTGCTGGTCGATTCAGTACCCAATAATGTTTTAGGTGCACCAACAAGTTATGACGAAGTCACATATACAGTCGGTGGTTACGGTTGGAAAATGCGCTGGTTAGACAAAGATGGCTACATCGTTACCGGTAAAGATGTGCAATACAACATTAGAAACTCTGCCGGAGAATTGAATATTCCTGATAATCATCCAGGCGATGCGGATGTTATGGGCAATTACAAGGATACCGAGTTCAATGTTCAATATAGCTGTGGTAACTGTCATACAACGGGTTGGAAGCGCACGACTGATGTAGCTGGTGGCGATACTCGCAACCCATTACGCCAAGATGACTTACCGGGCATGAATGGTACTTTTGCTGAGCAAGGTGTGCAGTGTGAGTCTTGTCATGGTGCGGGTAGTTTCCATGTTAAGTCTCCTTCAAAAGACAATATCACTAAGATTGCGGTCGCACGTATTACCGATGATTTCTTAGCTGAAGATATGGCTTACGGTAAGGCAGTTACTTGTGCCGAATGTCATACACGTGATGGTGAGAAAGATTACCCATCGTTTGTGAGCCATTACAACGAAGCCTTCCCTGATGGCAGCAAAGTCGGTGGCCGAATTATCTCTAAAGGCGGTTTATCAAAGCATCACCAGACTGGCGATGAGATGTTAGGTGTCGTTCCTGAAGATCACGGCACTTATAAAGCGGGTGACGAAATTGGCCCTAAGAGTGGCATGGCATGTACCTCTTGTCATGATTCTCACAAGTCTACCTTGAATGCAGATAGTGCTGATGGGCTGCACACTGGCGCAGTGAAAGAGTGTACAGCTTGTCACAATGCGAGTGGTCTGGGTGAGAAGGAGTTTGCACAGAATACTTATGCCGCCGCTCCTCATGCCGCCGCAGCATGTACTGACTGTCATATGCCGAAACTGGCTAAGAGTGCAGTTAAGACAGCACCAAGACAAGGTGGAGGAGCTACGGTATTTGGTGATGTGAAGTCTCACTTATTTACTATCGACCTAGACCCAACAGCGAAGCAGTTCACCGCCGATGGTAAGTTCCAAATGCCTTGGGCAACCGCTGAGTTTACTTGTGGTAACTGTCACGAAAACTATACAGAAAGAGCAGCTGCACTACCTAAAATCCATAAGTAGTCAGTAAGCTTACCTTTATTATCCCTGCCAAAAGCCGCTCTATTTCATCATTAGAGCGGCTTTTTCATGTGTTGAACTTCTGCTTACCCACCCACTTAAGATAAACAAAGGTTAATATACTAGAGCGTACTCCTTTAACTCATTTTGCTATGGTTAACACTAAGCGTTGAAGAAGGGTTCATGTAGAGTTGAATAAAAGGGAGCTGAGATGGATGAAATTATGGCAAAGAGTGGGCTTGTTTCTACTGCTAATATTGACTGCGCTGGCGTGTTACGCCGTTGGCTTTGCATCAGGCGTTAAAGGGGTACTGATCTTAGGTGTGGCTTTAGAGATCGCATTCTGGTTTGGCTTACTGCAAAAGAAACCGCAGCAGCTACCGAAATCTACTGTTAATTGAACTTACTCACCAATCCATAGAGTGACCTGCCTTTAAGTGGCACTCGGTTTAATGCCCTTCTGATGCAATATCGGGGCTAGATTGATCGCATTTAGATGTCGTCAGACAGTAAAAAGCCTGCATTAAGCAGGCTTGTTATGGGTCAAGGAGGTTAACGGTTACTTTTTGTTGTGAACTGGCTTCTCATCAATTATCACTGGTACATCGTAAGACTTACCTTCGCGAATAATGGTGATTTTAACTTCCATACCAGGTTTTGTTTCAGCGATTCTATCCATCAACATCTCAACGCCCGGTATCGCTTCACCTTGATAATGCGTTATTACATCACGGATTTGCAGTTGTGCTTTTGCCGCCGGACCGGCTGGGTCGATACTTGTCACTAGTACACCCGTTAAGTCTGGAAGATTAAGAATTTGTGTCATCACGGGACCAACCGCTTCACCACTAATACCTAAAGCACCACGAATAACGCGGCCATCTTTAACCAACTTACCCATAATGCTGTGAGCCAGTTTGATGGGGATTGCAAAGCTAATACCGTGAGTACCACTTTCTTTACCAACCTGAAAAGCCGCGGTGTTAATACCGACTAATTGGCCGGTAGTATCAATGAGTGCACCACCCGAGTTACCCGCATTAATCGCAGCATCAGTTTGTAGAAAATCAAGGTAACCAGAACTGAGTCCATTTCGACCCGTTGCACTAATAATGCCTTGGGTAATGGTTTGGCCTAAGTTGTAGGGGTTACCAATGGCCAATACGACATCACCCACTCTTGCTGGTACCTCGAGTCCAAGTGGCACGATAGGAAGATTATCGCCCTCGACTTTTAATACCGCTAAATCGGTTTCGGGATCGCTGCCAACCACTTCAGAGGTGAATTTTCTACCATCTTGCAACGCGACGACAATTTCGTCGGCTTGTTTAATGACGTGGTAGTTGGTAAGGATATAACCCTCTTTGCTCATGATAACACCTGAGCCCAATCCTTGTAATGAACTGGGTTTAAGCGGTTGTCTTTGATCAATGCTGAGGCTATAAATATTGACAACAGCGGGTGCTGCTCGGCGCACTGCGGTTGCAAAAGATAATTCGTTGCTGCTGGTTACCGCACGGCTCATTAAGCCATTCGTGAGGCTTTGCCCGGTAATTAAAGGCATCACAATAATGATAACCACAGCCATGATAAGGCCAAATGCTATGGCTTTACCGACATATATAAGAGTGTCTTTAATCATCATATTGGGAGTTAATACTGAAAAGATGAGTTAGATTAACATGTTTATACCCACCCTACCTGAAAATGCTGGATTCAGTGGGAATTTAATGGGCTTTAATCAAGGCATTGATTGCTACTAATGGTTGTTCCCTTAGTAAAATCGATAACACAGAGTAAAGCCCATTAAAACCCATCGCAGAAGGCCTCTGAAACGAGTACCTTCAAGTAGGATGAGTATGTATTAAACACGCATACGAAAGCACTTTGACCGACAATAAAATAGCCGAGTATATTACTCGGCTATTCAGTTTACGCTGATGAACTTAGCGAAGGATCAAATATATGCTAGTGTTGTCTCGTTGTATTTTTAACGCGACAGAGCCTTTCTGCTCTTCAAACACTGACTTGAGTGATTTTAGGTTTTTCACTTTAGTGCGGTTTACACCCACAATAACATCACCTTTTATCAAACCACTCGCCGCTGCTGGTGAGCCCTGAGCTACATCGGTAATCGCGACTCCTGATGAGGCATCAGCATTTTCAAGTTTTGCACCTTGTAACATTGGGTGTACTGCCCCTGCGGCGGCTTCTGCTGTTTGGGTTGATTCTCCGAGTGTTGCGGTCACGGACTCTTCATCACCGTCACGGATCAGGCCAAATTCAACTTTGCTACCTGCGCCCATAGTGGCAACTTTGGCGCGTAGTTCTTGGAAACTCTTAATCTTGCGACCATTAACACTGGTAATAATGTCGCCTACTTTTATGCCTGCTTTGTCTGCAGCACTGTCTGGCATGACTTCATTAATGAAACCACCGTGCTGGGTGTCAATGCCAAAGCCTTTTGCCAGCTCACTGGTAAGGTCTTGACCTAATACCCCAAGTACGCCACGACGCACTTCACCATGTTCAATAATTTGGTCCACTAGGTTGTTGACCATGTTTGATGGTATCGCAAAACCGATACCAACGTTGCCGCCGCCTGGAGCGACAATCGCGGTATTGATACCGATGAGGTCACCATTTAAATTAACTAATGCCCCCCCGGAGTTACCACTGTTGATAGCTGCATCGGTTTGAATAAAGTTCTCAAGCATTTCAATGCCAAGGCCACTTCGGCCCATCGCACTGACAATACCCGATGTGACGGTTTGACCAAGACCAAACGGATTACCAATGGCGACGGCAAAATCTCCTACTTGTAGCTCGTCGGAGTCAGCGCGTTTAAGGGCTGTGAGGTTTTTGGCTTCGATTTTTAATAGGGCGATATCTGATTCGGTATCAGTACCAATGAGTTTTGCTTCAACTTCGCGGCCATCAGATAATCCGATAAGGATTTCATCAGCGCCCTCAATAACATGGTTATTAGTAACAATATAACCCTCTTTAGCATCGATGATGACGCCCGAACCTAGTCCTTTAAATGGACGTTCCTGTACTTGTTCTCTTGGTGCGTTAGGGCCAAAGAAATAGCGGAATGCATCAGGGACTTTTTGCTTAGAAACATGTGTGCCTGACACTGCTACGGCGACCACTGCTGGCGTCGTTTTATGTAACATAGGCGCTAAACTCGGTAAGAGTTCGCCGCCGACTGCAAGAGGGATTGCGGCCTGAGATACCGTGGGGGCTAGCATTAAAGAAGCACTTAAAAAGGCTGCTGAAAGTAAGGATAATTTAGTCTTCATTTATACGTTGCTCCAATTTCGTCAATACTAATGTTTGCACGGTTCGGCACTGGTTTACCTTTAACAAAAGGTGAATGCCATGCAAATCATATAATCTGTTTTATATCATTCGTTATTGAGTCGGACTCAAGCGAGTATCAAAAAGTTCATCAATGATTAACAAAGGTTAATTTATCGATACATTCTCTATAGTGATGCAGTCTTTTCAGTATAGGTGCTATCGGTTGCTACGCTGCGGTTATCTACAGGCGCTAAATCAGCTAGATGTTTATCAGTCGTTGGGGAGGTTAATAAGCTCGCAGATGTATTCCATTGCTGGTTAACCTTATTGACTAGATGGGTAAGTTCCGAGAGTTGTTTATAGTGGCCGTCAAAGTGATCTGATACTTCTTGCTTATATTGGTAAAGTTCCAGCTGAGTTTGCTCTAGCTGTTTATTTTGACTTTTGTCTTTATTTTTTATAGTTAAAACGGTATGCCCAACGTAGCCAAAAACGCTGCCTATAACAAAGGCTGCAAAGGTTAATGCCCATTCCATATTGACTCCAATGACGACTTTAAAAAGAGAGATGCTGCCAAATATACATGGCGGCTTTCGGCCGTGGTACTATTTACTGAAATAGTTTAATTATAATTGATCACCAAACAGTCCTGATCGGCTGATTTGTGTTTGTTCCTTACCTACAGATAGAGAATGATTTACGTGTCGCATTTAACTCCTTGGCAGCATTATCAACAAGATTTAACTCGAGATGACTTTTCCCACGACGTTGCACAAGAAGAAGCGGTAAAGCAACTGCAACGAGTGTACGACGATCTTATCGCACTGAATAGCCAAGGACGCAGCAAGAGTAAGCTGTTTTCTCTATTTGGGACAAAATCAAAGCAAAGCGTACAAGGGCTCTATTTATGGGGCGGAGTGGGTCGCGGTAAGACGTATCTAATGGATACCTTTTTTGATTCCCTTCCGGGTGAAAAAAAGCTGCGTGCGCATTTCCATCGATTTATGCATCAATTACATATTGATTTGGCACAGCTACAAGGGCAACGTGATCCGCTGGTCATTATCGCTAAAAAAATGGCGACACAATATCAAGTGATCTGCTTTGATGAATTCTTTGTCTCTGATATTACTGACGCAATGTTGTTAGGATCCTTGTTTGAATCCTTGTTTGCTGAAGGCGTCGCCTTAGTCGCGACGTCTAACATCATCCCTGACGAACTGTATCGCAATGGTTTGCAGCGGGCTAGATTCCTACCCGCGATTGCTGCTATTAATAAGTATTGCGATATTTTAAATGTCGACTCAGGCATTGATTACCGACTAAGAACACTTGAGCAAGCTGAGATCTATCACTCACCATTAGATGCACAGGCTGAGCAAAACTTACAAGAGTATTTTGCGAAGTTAGCCCCGGAATCTGAGATCTCACAAGAAGGGGTGTTAATTGATGGCCGCGTCATTGAGATCCGTCAGCAAGCCCAAGGGGTATTATTGATTGATTTTAGAGCGTTATGCGATGGTCCGCGCAGCCAACGAGATTATATGGAGGTTGCAAGACTTTACCATACGGTGCTGCTCAGTAACGTAGAGCAGATGGGCGAGCATTTAACTGGTGATGACATTGCACGTCGATTTCTAGCGATGGTAGATGAGTTTTATGAGCGTAATGTTAAATTAATTATTTCATCGGCAGTCTCTTTAGAGGATATCTATACTAAAGGCTTACTGAATTTTGAATTTAAACGTTGTCGTTCCAGATTGACCGAAATGCAGTCCCACGATTATTTGGCGTTAGAGCATTTACCTTAAGTTTGAAGCCAATCACTCGCAGCTTTTCAACTTGATTATTTGTCTCTAAAACGACCTGATTTCCTACGTTATGAGACGATCAGAGGGTCATCTGCAGCCTTGATAGATGAAACGTTTAAAAAGAGATAAGAATTTATCTAGAAATTAGGTGATTTTTAACTCATCTTTGTCTATAATCCGCCACCTGCCCTCGTTATCCACCACTCTAGGTGGAAGTTGTAAAGCCTAATTCTTTGCTCGAAGGGGCGGGGAAAGGCATTTTTTGTGTTTTTGCCAATAATGGCATTAGCATGTGAGACAGAATTTTAACATTGGGTTTTTGTAAAATGAAGACTACTTTTACTGCTACACCAGAAACAGTCACTCGTGATTGGTTCGTCGTTGACGCCGAAGGTAAAACTTTGGGTCGTATCGCTACTGAAATAGCTTCTCGCCTACGCGGAAAGCATAAGCCAGAGTATACGCCTCATGTTGATACTGGTGACTACATCATCGTTATTAACGCTGAGAAAGTTACCGTGACTGGAAACAAAGCCAAAGGCAAAGTTTACTATTCACACTCTGGTTTCATCGGTGGCATTAAGCAGATAACTTTTGAGAAGCTGCAAGCTCATAAGCCTGAAATGATTATCGAAAAGGCTGTTAAGGGTATGCTACCTAAAGGCCCATTGGGCCGTGCCATGTTCCGTAAGCTTAAAGTTTACGCTGGTACAGAGCATAACCACGCTGCACAACAACCTCAAGTACTTGATATCTAAACGGGATTATAGCAATGGCTGCAACTCAATACTACGGCACTGGCCGTCGCAAAACTTCTACTGCTCGTGTATTCGTTAAAGTAGGTACTGGTAACATTATCGTTAACCAGTTACCTCTAGACGAATATTTCGGTCGTGAAACTTCTCGCATGGTTGTTCGTCAGCCTCTAGAGCTAGTTGAAATGACTGACAAGCTAGACATCATGGTAACTGTTAAGGGTGGTGGTAACACTGGCCAAGCAGGCGCTATTCGTCACGGTATTACCCGTGCGTTGATGGAAATTGACGAGACTCTACGTCCTTCTCTACGTGCTGCTGGTTTCGTTACCCGTGATGCTCGTAAAGTTGAGCGTAAGAAAGTTGGCCTACGTAAAGCACGTAAGAAGCCACAATTCTCTAAGCGTTAATTTTCGCTTTCAGAATTCAAAAAGCCCAGCTATATGCTGGGTTTTTTATTGCCTAGAAATTACCGCTTTGCCTAATCACAATATTTTTCAACTTAGTCTGCTTTTTCGAGCGACTCTTCATTCAGGTTGTTGCTTTTACACGTCCTGAACGCTTTCAATTGTATCGGCAAATAAAATCCCTCCGCAATGCACTGGCTAAACCTGTGGCAGATAACGGCTGAAATACGCATGTGCAGCTTTTACGTTGCCATATGTATGGAAGCTTGCCTTTTTGGCTCAGCACACACGACAGCACTATTGAGAGGGATTTTGATTAGCTTATTTGGCTTGTCGGTTATTACGACATTTATCTGAGGTCACACTTACTATAAGATGGCTGAAGAGCAACTCGGTAATCATAGTGGCTAGAGAAGCTGGCTATTAGGAGAGATAAAGTGCTTTATATTCTTCAGTGTTCGGTACAGGAAATACTTTGTTATGTCTTTTGAGTTAATCATGCTTGCGTTAGGTTTAGTGCTCATCATTGAAGGAATTGGCCCCTTATTATTTCCCAATCGTTGGCGAGCGTATTTAAAAGAAATTTCCAATCAAAATCAGCAGCTTTTGCAACGTTTAGGTGGCTCTTTAGTCACCGTTGGTGTGATTATATTGATTATTTTTTCATAAAATACTTGCCTACCGCCCCTATAGATCTGCTAAAATCCCGTTTTAACCACTACCGTGCAGCAAATAATGGGCAAAAACGTTGTAGTTCTCGGCACCCAATGGGGTGACGAAGGCAAGGGTAAGATAGTAGATCTTCTTACCGAACAGGCTAAATATGTCGTTCGTTACCAAGGTGGCCACAATGCGGGTCATACTCTTGTTATCGATGGCGACAAGACCGTTCTTCATCTTATTCCATCAGGGATCTTACGCGATAATGTAAAATGCATTATTGGTAACGGCGTGGTGCTTGCACCTGACGCACTGATGACTGAAATTAACATGCTTAAAGAGCGTGGCGTACCTGTAGAGGAACGTTTATTAATTTCTGAAGCATGTCCTCTAATTCTTCCATTCCATTGTGCATTAGATATGGCCCGCGAAAAAGCGCGTGGCAATAAAGCTATCGGCACGACGGGTCGTGGAATTGGTCCAGCATATGAAGATAAAGTATCACGTCGCGGTTTGCGTGTAGGCGATCTGTTTAATGCAGAATTGTTTGCAGAGAAACTGAAGGAAGTGATGGCTTATCATAACTTCATGCTGACCGAATACTACAAGTGTGAAGCGGTAGATTACGAAGAGACATTGAAAGATGCTCTAGCAATTGCTGATTACTTGAAGAGTATGTGCGTCGACGTTTCTGAGCTACTTGATCAGGCACGTAAAGCCGGTGAACCGATTCTATTTGAAGGTGCTCAAGGCACGTTACTCGATATTGACCATGGTACTTATCCATTTGTAACCTCTTCTAATACTACCGCTGGTGGTGTTGCTACAGGTTCTGGATTTGGTCCTCGTCATCTCGATTACGTTTTGGGTATCATGAAGGCATACACCACCCGTGTTGGTGCTGGTCCTTTCCCAACGGAATTGAAAAACGAAATTGGTGATTACTTAGGTACTAAGGGTCATGAGTTTGGTGCGACTACAGGTCGTAAACGCCGTCCAGGTTGGTTAGATGTTGTCGCGATGAAGCGTGCAGTTCAAATCAACAGCGTAAGCGGCTTCTGCTTGACTAAACTAGATGTTCTAGACGGTCTTAAAGAAGTGAAAATTTGTGTTGGTTATGAGTATCCTGATGGTACTGTAGCAACTACAACACCGCTAGCAGCTGAAGGCTATGAGCAGGTTACGCCTGTTTTAGAAACTCTGCCTGGTTGGAGCGAAACAACTTACGGCGCAACATCTGTAGAGCAACTGCCACCGGCAGCAATCAACTACATTAAGCGTTTAGAAGAGTTGCTAGAAACGCCGATTGATATTATCTCAACGGGTCCGGATAGAAACGAGACCATGATTCTAGTGAATCCGTTTAGTTAATAAGAAGAGGCCGCGTTTAGCGGCCTTTTTATTAGCGGTTATTGATGTTTTACCGTCGTAGATAGTCTGTTTCGGTAAGGCCATGTATTAGTTGTTCTCCACAAATATCCTCCTGCACAGCGAAAATAACCTAATAGCACGGCCATTCTAGTTCGGTTAAATATCTCTATTATTTTACGACAATAATGCGTTATTAGCTTTTCTCTTAGCTCGCTCATCATCGCTCAAGCCTGGTACTGCATTGATTATTCGTTATCATAGAGAGGCGAACAAAAGCTAAGTTCGAAAGATAAATAGCCCCCAGAGACTAATATTTAAAACCGCGTAATCAGAAATGGTTAATGTGCAGTTAGTACTCAAGAAATGCGGTATACTGCCGATGAGAAAAGACAGATGTGCTTAGAATTTGCTTTTAGCAGACTCGATATTTAGTGCTTGAATTAACCCACTGTCATTGAGAGACCTTATGCTGCGTTATGTATTAATTATTGTATTATCGATAATTTCTTTGCCTAGTCTGGCGACTCCGAAAGCGGTAGACGTCTATACTCAAGAGCAACTTGTTGATTTAATTCGTACCAAAAGCTATTTAACCCAAGTTAAAGGCGATGACTGTCAAATTGTAGAAGATATTGAAGCAAGAGCTGAAGTGCTAAAGCAGCCTTTGTATCAGTATCTTTGGGCTGAAATGCTCAATCATGGGATCTGCGTAAAGGCCAATCCGCCGCGTGGGATCTCGATGTTAAAAACCTCAGCAGAGCAAGGCAGTGCTGAAGCCATGGTTAGAATGGCAGAGTATTACCATGACGGTAAATTCGTCATGGAAGATAAAGAACGTGCTGTGCACTATGTGCTACCAGCAGCCGCGACAGGTGATTTACCTGCGCGAATGATGTTGGTTCGGTTATTTGGTGAAGGCTATGGTAGCCCCCGCGATTATGAAACTGGTTTTCATTGGCTATACAACGAAGTTTTTAGCGATGAAACGGTACAAACCGAAGCAACCAATTTGTTAAAGGTGTTAGAGGCAAAAATGCCGCCCAGCGCAATAGCTAGGGCAAAGAAAGAACACCTGAGAACGCAACAATAAGCATAGCTGAGAGCAGCCATGCCAATAATTTGGAAAATGAATGATACAAGATCCGCATATTAAGCGAGAGCAAGAAAACTACGAGAACCCGATCCCAAGTCGCGAGTATATTTTAGAATACTTACGCTCTCAAACGTCACCACTTACCCGTGAACACATTGCAAACGCACTTAAAATCGAAGGCGAAGAACAGCTAGAAGCTATCCGTCGTCGTTTGCGTGCAATGGAGCGTGACGGTGAACTCGTATTTACTCGCGGTAAATCATATGGCTTACCAGAAAGAATGGATTTGCTAACAGGCACCGTCATAGGCCATCGCGATGGCTTTGGATTCTTAAAGTTAGCAGAGGGTGGAGACGACCTTTATATTAATAACCGTGACATGATGATGTATTTTCACGGTGACAAAGTACTGGCACAAAAAGCAGGCGTTGACCGTAAAGGGCGTCGTGAAGCTAGAATTGTACGTTTAGTTGAACAACGGAGCGCCGCACTTGTTGGCCGCTTCCATCTTGATGCTGGTATGGGCTTCGTTATCGCTGACGATCGTCGTGTCACTCAAGAGATACTGATCGCTGAAGAAGACCGTTTAGGCGCGAGACAAGGCGATATCGTTGTTTTAGAGCTCACTCGTCGACCTGGACGCTATGTTAAAGCGGCCGCAAAAGTGACCGAAGTACTTGGCCAGCAAATGGCGCCGGGCATGGAAATTGAGATAGCACTACGCAATTATGACTTACCACACGAGTGGTCTGCACTGATTGAAAAGAAGCTTAAAAAGATCCCTGATGAAGTGACCGACGCGGACAAAGAAGGTCGTGTCGATCTACGTCAATTGCCTTTAGTCACGATTGATGGTGAAGACGCGCGAGACTTCGATGATGCAGTGTACGCCGAGAAGAAAAAGTCAGGTGGCTGGCGCTTATGGGTAGCCATTGCTGATGTGAGCCATTATGTGCGCACAGAGTCTGCATTAGACAGAGAAGCCCGTTCACGTGGCAACTCGGTTTACTTCCCATCGCAAGTGATCCCGATGTTGCCAGAGAAGATCTCTAATGGATTATGTTCTTTGATGCCAGAGGTCGACCGTCTTTGCATGGTTGCTGAGATGACCATCTCTGCCGCTGGCAAGTTATCAGGATATAAGTTTTACCCTGGCGTTATGCACTCTCATGCCCGTCTAACCTATACCCAGGTAGCGGATATGCTTGAAGGCGGTGAGGTGAGTGATAAGCTTAAACCTATCTTCCCTCATCTGCAGACACTGCAATCTCTGTATCTGACATTAGATGGGATTCGTGCAGACCGTGGTGCCATTGCTTTTGAAACCACAGAAACGCAGTTTGTATTTAATGAACAGCGTAAAATCGATAAAATCATACCGCGAAATCGTAATCAAGCGCATAAGATCATTGAAGAATGCATGATCTTAGCCAATGTTGCCTCTGCTAAGTTTGTTAAAAAGCACAAAGGTGAGGTGTTATATCGCGTACATGAATCACCATCGGAACAAAAGCTAACCAACTTTAAGGATTTCCTTAAAGAGCGTGGCTTGACGATGGAGGGTGGACTCGAGCCGACACCAAAAGATTACCAAGCGGTAATGGAGCAAATTGCCGACAGACCGGACGCTGAGCTTATTCAAATAATGTTACTGCGTTCAATGAAGCAAGCAACATATACCCCCGATAACGAAGGGCATTTCGGTCTAGCATTGGAAGAGTATTCGCACTTTACTTCACCAATACGCCGTTATCCTGACTTGATTTTGCACCGAGTGATCCGTTACTTGTTAGCAAAAGAAGAGGGCAATCTTGCCGACCAGTGGACTGCTGACGGTGGTTTCCAATACAAGATTGAAGAACTTGATCAGCTGGGTGTTGAGTGTTCTACCACAGAGCGACGCGCAGATGAAGCCACTCGAGATGTGAGTGATTGGCTCAAATGTGAGTTTATGCAAGACCATGTTGGTGACACGTTTGAAGCCGTTATCGCATCCGTGACTCACTTTGGTATGTTTGTACGCCTCAATGATCTATTCATCGACGGGTTAGTGCATATCTCTAGCCTTGGCAGTGATTATTATCAGTACGATAATATGCGCCAACGCTTAGTGGGTGAAGCATCTGGACAAGTGTATCAAATTGGCGATACGGTCACGGTAAAAGTGACGGCCGTCAACCTCGATGATCGCCAAATCGACCTGATGATGGAAGGTGACTCTGCTGGTGGGAAACGCCGTAAGCCGAGTAAGCCAATGACCGCCAGAGAGCGCGTCAATCGTGAAGGCGCTAAGATTGCCGATAAAGAAAAGAGCGCTTCTAAAGGCAAGCGTTCAAGTGGTGGTAGAAGTGGATCCAAAGCGACATCGGGTTCAAAATTTGCAACCAAAAACAAATCAAGCAGTGGTAGCCAAGCTCCCACGACTAAGACCAAAGCTTCAGCAACAAAGTCTTCGGCTAAAAAAGCCAAGCCAGCGAAGCGTAAAACGAGTAAGAAATAGATGAAAAAGCAAGATATTACCTTTGGTTTGCATGCCGTTGAATCTGTATTACAGAATAGCCCTGAGCGTGTTATCGAAATGTGGGTGTTACAAGGACGCGATGATAAGCGACTGACTCCGATATTAGAAATTGCAGCGGAATGGGGCGTGACAATACAGTATGCGTCACGTAAAGCGTTAGATGATAAGTCTGCTGGCGGTCAACACCAAGGTGTTGTGGCTAAAGTCAAAGTAGCCAAAATTCTCAATGACAGCGATCTCAATGCGATGTTGGAAGAGACCGAAACACCTTTCTTATTGATTTTGGACGGAGTAACCGATCCACACAATTTGGGGGCTTGTTTACGTAACGCCGATGCTGCAGGTGTACAAGGTATTATTGTACCGAAAGATAACTCTGTTGGTTTGACACCTGTTGTCAGCAAAGTGGCTTGTGGCGCAGCTGAGATTGTTCCGTTATATCAAGTGACTAACTTGGCGCGAACCATGCGTAGTTTACAGGATAAAGGTATATGGATTATTGGCGCGGCAGGTGAAGCTGATTGTGAGCTTTTTCAAGCAAGTCTAACGGGCCCTATTGCTATTGCGATGGGGTCAGAAGACAAAGGCCTTCGCCGTCTAACACGTGAGAGTTGCGACACTTTAGTGTCTATTCCTATGGCGGGTAGTGTTTCAAGCTTAAACGTGTCAGTGGCGACAGGTGTCTGCTTATTCGAAGCGGTACGTCAACGTCTTACTAAGACTAAGTAAGCAATCTATTACGGTCTAGTTTTCCGTATAAACGCTTAATATTAAATGCCGATGGGGTTTGTGCCTCATCGGCATTTTTGTATTTGGATGTTTTCAAATTAGACTGATTTGCTCGTGATGGTAGAAGGGTGACAGAGTTGAGCATTGGTTTTTATTTAATTGCTATTTAACTTTAATACAACATGCAGTAACTTAGTCGGACTCACTAGAAGAACAGGATGTCTTAATGCGAAATCCAATTTTATCCTTATGCGTGCTAAGTTCAATTGCCGCAGCAGCCCCGACTTTTGCTGAAGAAGATAAATACCTATGGTTAGAAGATGTAGAGGGCGCGAAGCCTTTGGAGTGGGTTAAGCAACAAAATGCTATCTCTGCGAAGGAAATCAAAGCCTATAACGGCTTTGATGGATTAGTCAGCAACAGTTTAGCGATTCTGAACAATAAGGAACGCATCCCGTATGCAAGCCGCATGGATGGCTTTCTTTATAACTTTTGGAAAGATGAAAACCACGTGCGTGGTATTTATCGTCGAACGACGATGGAAGAGTACACCAAGGCTGAACCCCAATGGGAGACGGTGTTAGATATTGATGCCTTAGGCAAGGCTGAAGGCGTTAAGTGGGTTTATAAAGGCATGAGTTGTCGTTATCCCGATTATGACCGTTGTCTGGTGTCGCTATCACGCGGTGGAGCGGATGCAGTTGAGGTACGGGAGTTTGATTTAACGAGTAAGTCATTTGTCGATAAAAAGCAGCAGCCCTTTGCCTTAGATGAAGCTAAATCTAGTGTTAGTTGGATAGATAAAAACACCGTTTTTGTTGGAACTGATTTTGCTGATGGCAACAGCCTTACCGATTCAGGCTATCCTAGAGTGGTTAAGCAGTGGCAGCGAGGAACACCTTTATCTGCTGCAAAAACTATTTTTAGCGGTGATAAAACATCAGTAGCAGTCTCCGGCTATGTCATTTATGACGACAAAAAATCGCTACAGTTAGTATCTGAAAGCCTTACTTTTTATACCGCGCAGCACTATGCATATCGCAATGACAAACTCATTGCTTTGCCATTGCCAATAGATACGGATATTAAAGGCTATTTCAATGATCAGCTTTATATCGAACTTAAAAGTGACTTAACGATAGCAGGTAAGACTTTTAAGCAAGGCGCTATTGTTTACACGGATCTCGATAAGCTTATCGCTCAGAAACCAGAATTTAGTGTCTTGGTTGAGCCAACTGCAACAGCTTCAATTTCACAAGTACGATTCACTAAAAGCACCATTCTTATCACTTGGCTCGATAACGTTAAAAGTAAGTTGATGCGTTACGTGCAAAAGAAGGGTCAATGGCAAGCCGAACAAGCCCCATTTGCAGTAAACGGCACATTGAGTGTGTTTGGTGGTGAAGATAACAGTGATGAGGTTTTTGTTGATTACACCAGTTTCTTGGAGCCAGCAAGTCTGTATTTGTTCGATAGCAACAGCATGAAGGCTAAAAAAATAAAGGCAATGAAACAGCAGTTTGCTGCTGATAAGTTTGAGACTAAGCAATATTTCGCTATATCAAAGGACGGCACTAAAGTGCCTTATTTTGTGGTCATGGCTAAAAATCTGACGCTAGATGGCACTAATCCAACATTACTTTATGGCTATGGCGGTTTTGAAATCTCATTACGCCCATCATATTCAGCAACCATCGGTAAAAATTGGCTTGAGCAAGGCGGCGTATATGTCTTGGCTAATATTCGCGGTGGTGGTGAATATGGCCCCGCATGGCATCAAGCAGCACTCAAAGAAAATCGCCATAAAGCTTATGAAGATTTTGAAGCAATAGCGCAGGATTTAATTGCCAGAAAAATCACCTCAAGTAAACATTTAGGGATCCAGGGGGGCAGCAATGGCGGCCTACTCATGGGCGCGGCGTTTACACGTAAGCCAGAGCTATATAATGCGGTAGTTTGCCAAGTGCCGTTGCTCGATATGAAGCGCTACAATAAATTGCTCGCGGGTGCGAGTTGGATGGGCGAATATGGCGACCCTGATATCCCCGCTGAGTGGGATTACATTAAAGAATTCTCGCCATACCATAATTTAAAGGCGAACACGGCTTACCCTAAAGTGTTCTTTACCACCTCAACTCGAGATGATCGTGTTCATCCCGCGCATGCGCGTAAAATGGTGGCGAAAATGGAAGGTATGGGGATAGACGTGTTGTATTACGAAAATATAGAGGGTGGTCATGCCGGGGCGGCAGATAATAATCAAGCTGCTGAATTAAGCTCAATGGTCTATGCCTATTTAATGCAGCAACTTAGGTAGTTTGGACGTTAAGCCATTCTGCTAGACGATACGAGTAAACAATAATCTTAATGAAGCTGATTATGTTTTTACTCGTATTGCTCACACTTTGGGATAGCATTATGGTTTGCTTTAATGAATCAGATCGACGTTGATTTTCTGCATTGATAACGTCGAGCCGCAACTTAAGTACTCAAGCCCGTCACATCATTATTGAAAGGTATAAAGTAAATTAAAGGTAGTGATGGTATCTGTTTGTTTTGAGCCTTCTGGCACCACCTGAGTGTATTTGATATTGACACCAATCTTGAACGCCCAATCTTGAAAAAGAGTATTTTTGTAGCTCATATCTAGGGTTAGCGTGTTGTTATCTTCACCTGCTTCTGACGTCAAATCTGCATTCAGAGTCGTATATTCTTGTAGTTTTTGCTCAAACTTTGCCGCAGTACGGAGAATGACATCTTTATTTGCATCTGGCTCTGGAATGCTATCGGTGGCGATAGGCAAGTTATATCGATAACCTGGACCCACTTCTAAGCTTAATGTTGTACTAGAGTTGGCGATGGCATCGAAACCATAACCACCTGATATTGTTGATATACGTGTATAACTACCAAATTTATCCCAGGTGAAATCACCTCGACCATAAACATAGCCACTATAGAATTTATAACTTGATTGAAGTTGTAGCTCATACTTTTCAGAGGTGGTCTTTTCATCATCGGCGGCAAAGTAGGCTTTAAAAGTACCTTCTTGTCGTGTCGCGTCCGTGTCATAAACAATTTTTGTTCTGCCGTTAAAGCTGCTCGATTGAGTGTTGCCCGTATTGAGTTGAAAGCCCGCTTCAATTTCAGCGGTTAAGTCACTTGGTGGCTCTTGATAGTCAGGCGGAACAAGTGCAAAGGCTGCTGGGGAGCAACAAAGAGCAAAGGCGGTAGTGAGGATTCTAGGCATTATTATTATTCTTGGTGTGTTGCTTTAGGTTGAAAGTAAAATCATGCAATGCGACATCATACCTAGAATCAGCACTAGCGCAAACAAGATTCCAGCTTGAGATTAATGCCTATCGAATGAATGACTCCATTATTTGTCCTAAAGCTTATATATCCCCATAAACAACGTTACTTGACATACATAACAGGGCTTTTATGGCTAATTAGAGAGGAATAGGGGAATAAGGTGATTATTGCTTGAATTGTGCCGCTAGTTTATGTAAGATTCCGCGGCTTAAATCAGTCACTTTAATTAGTTCCTTGCCTCTATTAGGTTTGACTGAGCCAACAACGAGGCTAGATAACCGTAAGGAGCAAAAAATGCGTCATTATGAAATCGTATTTTTAGTTCACCCTGATCAGAGTGAGCAAGTGCCAGGTATGATCGAGCGTTACACTGGTATAATTACCGAAGCTGGTGGCCAAATCCACCGTTTAGAAGATTGGGGCCGTCGTCAATTGGCTTACCCAATCATCGAGTTGCATAAAGCTCATTACGTTCTTATTAACGTAGAAGCTACTGCAGAAACGGTTGAAGAGCTAGAAACAGCTTTCCGTTTCAACGACGCTGTTTTGCGTAGCATGGTTATGCGTACTAAAGCTGCCATGACTGAAGCATCTCCAATGGCTAAAGCTAAAGACGAACGCGATACACGTCGTTCATCTGAAGAGCGTGCACCAGCACCTCGCGCAGAAGCTACTGAAGAAGTTAAAGAAAGCGCTGAAAACACTGCTGAGTAAGTTTTTTTGTGACCACAAACCATTTTGTATTAGCAGGAACCATTACGCGTTCTAGACGATTTGATAGTCCAGCAGGCATTGCCCATACGGTATTGATGTTGGAACACAAATCTCAACGTTACGAAGCAGAAATGTTACGCAACGTTTATTGTCAAATTCAAGTTGTGTTGAGTGGTGAACGCTTTAATAGCGTTACAGAAAATCTGAAAGCCGGCGTTGAAATCCAAGTCGAAGGTTTCCTTAATCTGCAACAGAGCAGAAATGGTCAAAATCGTTTGGTTTTACACGCCGAAAATGTCGAATTGAAAACTTAGGAGACTGTCACATGGCACGTTATTTCCGTCGTCGCAAGTTCTGCCGTTTTACTGCAGAAGGCGTTACCGAGATCGATTACAAAGATATCGTTACTTTGAAGAACTATATCACTGAAAGTGGTAAAATTGTTCCAAGTCGTATCACTGGTACAAATGCTAAATATCAACGTCAACTAGCTCGCGCTATCAAGCGTGCTCGTTATCTTTCTCTACTGCCGTATACTGATTTACATCAGTAAACTGCATTAATTTAGAGGAATATAAAATGAACGTTATTTTACTTGATAAAATCGCTAACCTAGGCAACTTGGGTGACCAAGTTTCTGTAAAATCAGGTTACGCACGTAACTTCCTTTTACCACTAGGTAAAGCTGTTGTTGCTAACGCTGCTAACACTGAAGTCTTTGAAGCACGTCGTGCTGAATTAGAAGCTAAGTTAGCTGGCCAATTAGCTGCTGCTACATCTCGTGCAGAGATCATCAATGCACTTGAGTCTGTTGTTATCGCTTCTAAAGCTGGTGACGAAGGCAAGCTATTTGGATCTATTGGTAACCGTGACGTAGCTGATGCAGTTACTGCTGCTGGCGTTAAGCTTGCTAAAAGCGAAGTACGTCTACCATTAGGTGCATTGCGCAACACTGGTGACTTTGAAGTTGAAGTTCAACTTCATACTGAAGTTAAAGCTATTGTTAAGATTTCTGTTGTTGCAGAAGCTTAATATATTGCATTAATACCTTTTGGTATTAGCAAAGTTTTAATTTAAAACACCGCACTAATTTGATTAGCGCGGTGTTTTTTTATGTCTGAAAAGCAGGAAAAGCAGGAAAAGCAGGAAAAGCAGGAATAGCAGGAATAGCAGGAATAACAGGAATAACAGGGAAAGCGAGAAGAGTAGGGTGATGGAATGATTGTTGTGAATTAAAAAGGCATATCAGCTGCGCTGTATATGCCTTTTTTCAGTTTTATATTTGTTTAATTTCTAACTAAATCGAGCTCTTCGATTAAGTTGTCAGCATGATCTACTTCATCCATCATCCACAGTATGTATCGAATATCGACATGTACCGCTCGGGTAATTGTTGGGTTGAAGAACCAGTCTTTGGTAATGGCTTCGTAAGTCGAGTCAAAGTTAAGACCGACTAGCTCGCCTTTGCCGTTAAACACCGGTGAACCTGAATTACCACCAGTGGTGTCGACACTTGATAAGAAGTTGACGGGGACAGAGTTAAATTGTTCTGGCTTGTCTAAGCATGAGAATAGTCGGCATAACCAAGATGCGGGATCTTGATAAACATTCTCTACTTTATGACTACCATAACGCTGTTCTTCAATCGCTTTTAATAGCTTAGCCGGTGCATTGAAAGGCTCGATGCCGGTACTTTTGGCTGGGATCCCTTCTAAGCGAGTAAACGGCTGCTTGTAGAGCGCATCTTTCGACTGGTATCCATCAACCATCCCGTAGGTGATCCGTAGCGTGCCGTTGGCGTCTGGGTATACTGGCCAGTTATTTGATTTGTAGTAGGCGATAATGGCTTTCATGTAATCAGGACGTGCCATTGATAGCTGACCCGCCATTGTTTTTGCTTCCTTTTCGGCTGCCATATTTTTCTCATATAATGAGACGGCAAGGCGAATAAAAGGGTCAGCACTGGTTTCGAATACGCTTGCGTCAGCATCCATCCAAGCAAGTCGCTTCTGTTTATCCGTTAACGATGTTAGTGCATAAAGTGCATCCAATTTTTCAGACAATGTGATTTCAACATCCCCTTCATTTAGTGCTGCATCAAGTTCGCTAACACGAATATCTTGGTTTAGATAAGCTTCTAAGTCTTGTAACCATAGTGTTTTATCGACGCTAATGGCAAAGCTCGAATCAAGGCGTTTTAGGCGTGCTTTAAACATCTTCATGTCACGCTGTTGATAACCTTCTTCGCGCTTAGCATCGGGCTTGGTTTTCTCTTTTGCCAAACGGTACAGCTTGTTAGCGGTATCGAGTAGCGCGCTGCTTTGAGCACTGTCGAAATAGTAACGTGTTTGACGTTGTTTACGCTGCTCAACCAGTAAGGTTTCGAGCTCATCAAACTGAGTTTGAAAAGACATGTACGTTTTGTCTTGCGCTAACCAAGCTTTAAAATTATCTTCACGGGCTTGCTTAATGCCTGCTATATCGGTGGCTTTAAATCCATCGAGCAGTCCGTTGTACTTTTTCATACGGTTGGCCATGCCTGCAAGCTTACCCGCATATTTAATCTTAACGTCGTTATTCGCGGCGCTCATCGCTTCAATGGTATCGATGCGTAGCTGATAGCGTGCTGCGAGTGTGGGGTATAACCAATCGCTGGCAAACTTGAGTTCACTTGTTAAGCGATAGCGGCTGGTTGAACCTGGATAACCGGCGACAAAAACACCGTCGCCAGCTTTAACACCGTCGGCGTTGATTTTTAGATAGCTCTTTGGCACATAAGGCACGTTGTCTTTGTTGAATATCGCAGGTTTACCATCTTTACCAACATAGGCACGTAAGAAGGTGAAATCAGCTGAGTGGCGTGGGTATTCGTAGTTATCGATGTCACCGCCAAAAGCCGCGGCACTTTCTGGTGGTGCATATACCAAACGAACATCTCGTATAATGAGCTGTTTAGTGAGGTAGTATTCTAAGCCATTGTGAAAGCTTCGCACTGAGCAGCGATAGTTGTCATCACTTTCACACTCTTTAACCAGTGCCTTGCGGTTGGCTTGAATGTTTTCAAAGCGAACCAGTGGATCCTTGCCGATATCTTTTTTTACCTGTGCAGATACGTCGGTTACGGCTTCAGTAATATAAAGACGTTCATTAGGACCTGCAGTCGGTTCTTTATCTTTACTGCTTGCTAAAAAACCATCCGCGAGATAATTATGTTCTTTTTTACTGTTATATTGAATCGCGCGGTAGGCACAATGATGGTTTGTGACAACTAAGCCTTGGGGCGAAACAAAACTGGCGGTACAATAGCCCAAACCGACAACAGCGTTCATAGGGTAGCTCGTGAGATCCGCTAGCTGTTTAGCGGGAATATCAATACCACGTTCGCTAAGTTTGTCAGCGATTGAGGGCATTTGATACGGCTGCCACTGTCCTTCATCGGCCTTAACCACAGAGGATGACAACATCCCTGTAGAGAGAGCAATAGCGGCAATCAATGCATTGCGCATGTTCTTTCCTTATTTTGTTATTGTGTGTTTTTTACCTGCAGGTCGAATGTTGTTAATTGCCTGCTCTGCTTGAGCCCGTTTTATACCACATTTTGCCTAATCGTTGGAATTTTGGAGATTTAATGTCACAGCAACGCCCCTTTAAACCTAAAGCAAAGCCCAGAGATCTGCAGATGGATGCGCTAAAGATGCCACCGCATTCAATTGAAGCAGAGCAATCTGTTTTAGGTGGCTTGATGTTAGATTCTGATGCATGGGACAGAGTTGCTGAAGCCGTCGTTAAAGAAGATTTTTATTCTCGCGCTCATGCAACGATTTTCACGGCGATGGAATCTTTAGTGAGTGCCGGTAACCCTATCGATTTGATCACGGTTTCAGAGCAGTTAGAGCTCACCGATCAATTAGAAGATGTCGGCGGCTTTGCTTATATAGGTGAAATTGCCAAGAACACGCCGAGTGCCGGTAATATTCACTCTTACGCTGACATTGTGCGTGAGCGTGCCGTCGTTCGCGACATGATTAAAGTGGCCAATGAAATTGCTGACGCCGGTTTTAATCCTGAAGGGCGTAACTCGGGTGAACTACTTGATTTAGCTGAGACAAAAGTATTTAAGATTGCTGAGCAGCGCGCTAACGCTAACGAAGGCCCTGAAGACATAAAAAGCATTCTGGAAAAAACCGTCGATAAAATTGAAGAGCTATACAATAACCCGACCAACGGTGTCACCGGGGTGTCGAGCGGTTTCGGCGAACTCGACAAAATGACAGCAGGCTTCCAGTCGGGGGATTTAATTATTGTCGCAGCGCGTCCTTCAATGGGTAAAACCACGTTTGCGATGAACTTGTGTGAGCAAGCGGCATTGAATGAAGATAAACCCGTGCTTATTTTCAGCTTGGAGATGCCGTCAGAACAGATCATGATGCGTATGTTGGCATCACTTGGACGAGTCGATCAGACCAAAATTCGTACCGGCCAGTTAGATGATGATGATTGGGCACGTGTATCGTCCACTATGGGCATCATGCTTGAGCAAGGTAAGATGTATATCGATGATGGTTCAGGTTTAACACCTACCGATGTGCGAAGCCGAGCAAGACGTGTTGCGCGTGAATATGGCGGGCTATCGATGATCATGATCGATTACCTCCAATTGATGCAGGTTCCCGCACTGAAAGATAACCGTACTTTGGAAATTTCTGAGATTTCTCGCTCACTAAAAGCTTTGGCGAAGGAGCTAGAAATCCCCGTTGTAGCACTATCACAGCTAAACCGTTCATTGGAGCAACGTGCTGATAAACGTCCAATTAACTCAGATTTGCGTGAATCTGGTGCAATTGAGCAAGATGCGGATTTGATCATGTTTATTTACCGTGACGAAGTGTATAACGATGATTCTGAAGATAAAGGCACCGCAGAGATTATTATTGGTAAGCAGCGTAACGGCCCAATTGGGCGTGTGCGGTTAACATTCCAAGGCCAATACTCTCGTTTTGATAATTATGCTGGCCCACAGTTTGAAGAAGATTAAATCGAGTTTATAAAAGCTTTTATGCAACACAATTAACTACAATAGAGCCTCATTGAGGCTCTTATTTTTTGATTAGATACAACAAGGTTACTCTTGAAACCATTCCCACGAGCAGAAATCAGCCGTAAAGCGCTCAAGCATAATTTAGCGCGGCTACATGAGTTAGCACCGTCAAGCAAAGTCATGGCGGTGGTTAAAGCTAATGGCTATGGTCATGGCTTACTTAATGTTGCCCAATGCTTAGATGATGCCGATGGTTTTGGCTTAGCTCGCTTAGAAGAAGCGTTAGCGCTACGCGCCGGTGGCGTAAAAGCCAAACTACTCTTGCTCGAAGGCTTTTTTAGGGTGGGCGATCTGACAACGCTAGTGGAACATAATATCGATACTGTGGTGCATCATGAATCTCAGCTTGAGATGTTAGAAAGCGCTGCTCTGGCAAAACCGGTGACCGTTTGGCTTAAAGTCGATAGCGGAATGCATCGTCTTGGTTTTTCTCCTGAACAGTTTGATTCAACTTATCAAAGGCTATTAGCCAATGATAATGTTGCCAAGCCTATTCATTTAATGACGCATTTTGCCTGCGCTGATGAGCCGAATAATCCGAGTACGGCAGCGCAACAGAAAGTGTTTGACGCGTTAACGCAAAATTTGCCTGGAGATCGCACTTTAGCCAATTCTGCTGGCACACTTTTCTGGCAGCCAAGCCAAGCAGACTGGATTAGACCGGGGATTGCACTTTATGGTGTGTCACCTGTTTTAGGGGATTTAGGCACAAAGCACGGATTGATCCCCGCGATGGATTTAGTATCGCAATTGATTGCAATTAGAGACCATAAAGCGGGCGATCCAGTAGGATATGGTAGCTTTTGGACTGCGGAAACAGACACCAAATTGGGTGTTGTCGCGATAGGTTATGGTGATGGTTATCCGCGTAATGCTCCGCTTGGCACACCAGTGTTGGTGAATGGGCGTGTGGTGCCGATTGTGGGCAGAGTGTCGATGGACATGCTAACGGTTGATCTTGGTGTCGATGCAAAAGATAAAGTGGGCGATCTTGCTGTCTTATGGGGGAAAGATCTGCCCGTTGAAGAGGTCGCTGAACATATTGGAACTATAGCCTACGAGCTCGTCACCAAACTTACACCTCGAGTCGCTGTTTGCCTAGATTGAGCAAGTAACAAATTTATGTGCTGCTGTGATGAGGCCGGATGCCCATCATCAGTGTGAAGATGTCTTAAATTGAAAATACATTCATTAATTCCCGCTGCAATGTTGTTGATGCAGCCAATGGCATTTGCCAATCCTATTATAGAAACCAAGCCGCAAATTCAATCGGCTAATATTACCGATACACCATCAGAACAACCGCAAGCTGACTTAGCCGTTGCAACGCCCCCCAGTGCCGAATTCGTCGCCGTGCCATTTGCGTTCTCGTCTGAGTCACTGAGTACCGCATTGGGCGGAGCCATGGTAGTGAAGCATGCTGGTCAAGTACAAGCCTCTATATTGGGCATAGGTTTATACAGTTCTAACGACAGTTGGGTGACCTATTTAAGTGCACGTAATTATCAAATCCCTCAAGTCGATAGCTGGCTATTTTCGGTAGAAACCTATCAAGCCCAGTTTAAAGAGGGGATCTATTACCTCTCTGAATTGCCGCAGCTCAATCAAGAGGCTGATAAAGTCGTTACCCTTGGTGATGAGTCATACACTCGATTTCATGCTCAATATGTGTTGCCTTGGGGCCGAGGCGTTAATGGTGCCGCCCGCAGTCTTGCAAGATCTACTGAAGCAATTAAGTGGAACCCGTTAACATCGGGTGTGACGAGCATTAAAGTCAGTCCATTTGTGCAAACGCGCGAGCTGCAAGGCTATGAGTATTTGCCACAAAAATCCCAAGGTGTCGCATTAGAGCTCGATTGGGATAATCGTGACAATGGTAAAAATAGCACTCAAGGTGGCCAAACAAGCCTCAAGTTCAGTCGAGACTTTGGCTCTGAAGAGCGCAGCAGTTGGACAACCTGGGAGTTTGAACAAAGTGCATTTTTTGCAATTGGGGCTAATGATTGGTTTGCTAAGCAGATCATGGCGTTTAACTTCTACTTAGCTGACACGCCAACTTGGAATACACAAAGCGGCGATAACTATCATCGCCCGCCGACATTCGCTGGGATCAGTTTAGGTGGTTTTGACCGCTTACGAGGCTATGCCAGTAAGCGTTTTACCGGACGCTCAGCGGTACTTTATTCCGCCGAGTACCGAATTCAGCCAAGATGGCAGCCGTTACAAGAGTGGCCCGTGTTTAACTTATACAATGTACCTTGGTGGCAATGGGTTGCATTTGCCGAGGCAGGGCAGGTTGCCGATGAGTTTAATGCAGAAGCGTTGCACGATGACTTAAAGTGGTCAGCGGGTATTGGCGCAAGGTTTGAAGTCGAAAGTGTTGTCGTTAGAGCTGAGCTGGCTTTTGGCAGTGAAGATCGTCAATTCTGGGTGATGGTGAATCAGCCTTTCTAAATCAAAGGTGTTAATGGCGGTATTTGATGGCTTTCTATCGAAGTCATTTCTCAGGATAGTTGCTCTTGAATACACAAAAAAGGCACCCGAGGGTGCCTTTGGCTTTTGCAGGGATAAATCGTTAGAGTAAACCTAGGGACAAGTTAGGACTCTGTTGTTACTGGGACTGCTTATAAAGTAAATCCATGATGCTCCATTACTTTTTCCGGGCTGTGGCAAGTCGCACAGGCTTCTTTCGCATCTTTTGCGTTACCCGCATCATTGACATCAACAATATGCTCGGCATCTTTATTGGCACCGAAATAACCACCATTGCTGTTGATATGAGACATTGCTGAGTCAGACAGGTACTTCTGGTGACAGCTCATACACGCTGCCGCATCAGGAGAGGCATACCAAGTTTTAACAACTTCATCAGCAGCCGGGCTTTGAGTGCTAGGAATCGCATGAGCTTGACCTGCATTACGGCCTAACTCAAAACCATACTTAAGACCACCATAACCTTCTACAGCCGAGTGACACGTTGTACAATCAGTCTTAAGGATTGTGCCGCTACCACCGTGACCATTATCATGACCTTGCGCTTTATGGGCTTTGTACATGAAGCTTGTTGATTTAAGTAAGTCAGCACCATTGCTGGCTTTGCCATTACCTTTAAGGCTCTTATCGTTAGTATGACAAGCGATACAGTTCACACCATTTGAATCATGGTAGAACTCATAGCTATGACAACCATGACAAGAGGCTGTATCGACAATCGAACGACGTTCGCCGACAACGGCTTCAGCATTGGCTAGCACAGTGCGATAAGCAGGGGTTTGAACATAAGCTGGGTAGGCGTTATCAGCAGTACAAGCTGTACGAGTAGTTGTACCTTCTTCAAAGCACACTTTAAGTACGGGGAGTACTTCTAATGAACGTGAAGCGATGTCAGTTGGGAAGTTAATGGTCACAGCTACACTCACTGTGTTATCAGCATTCCAAATCGCTTTAGTCTCATCTTTAATATCGATGCGACGTTGGCTATAGGGTGCTTGATTGTAATCAGGGTAATCTTTTTCTACATCCCAGCTCACGACCATGTATGGCTTACTATAACCTTGCTTATAGACTTCATCTTTAGAGGCTAACTCACCATTCGCATCCATCACTTTCATGTCAAACTTAATCAGATTAGCAGCATCGATAGTCACATTCATCACTTCAACACTGTAATCTTTAGCCGCTTGGTAAGGCTTAGCAGCTTGTGCATGCACTTCGACACTATGACAATCGGTACAAACCAATTCAGGGTTCTTATCTGACTTATGCTGTGCCGGTGAATCAGTATGGCAACCCGTACATGCGTTTGCATTCGCATTGGTAAGCCACAGATCTTTGTCTGCTAGTTCTTCATCTTGGACATGGCAAACTGCACAGTCCATAAAGGGTTTAGTTGGGAAAGCAGGATAATCGAATGCATGATCGCCACCATAGCCAGCGATGGTGTAAGGCATGGGAACAACATTACCTTCGGCATCTTTACCTTCACGCTCAGGTCCCATATGGATAGCATGCAGCATATGGCCTAATTCAACAGAAACATCATTTGGATCAGAGACGATGCCATTGTGGCATGACTGGCAGTTTTCTAGATCAAGTCTACGACCACCGTGAGCCTTTAAGCTGTCTGGTTGGTGACAGGTGTAACACGTTTCAAGTGTTACTAACTCGCGAGTCTCTACACCCTCGGTCGCATTAGTCGCTGGGATCCAGTCATAATGCGCGTTCTCTGCCAGCTCGTGACCAGAGGCATACTCAAACTGCATCTCGATAGCAATACGCTGCGTCAATTGAGGGTCGAAAACGACTCCTGCTGGATCGACGGCGGTGGTGAGATTAGTGTTAAACGTATAGGTATAGGCGCCATCTTTATGATCGACTAAACACTCCTCGCAGTTTTTTATTTGCTCAAAACCTTGCTCAAAGGTAGTGCCTGTATCGTTTGTAGTCTCATTTAATAGTGAGATCCACTGCTTTAGATCTGATCCTTCATTCGTTTTTAGCTGGGCTAATGAGAAGCGGAAATCATGAAACTCATTTTTTGCGCTTAGACCATAAAGTCCAATGCCTTCTTTATTTTCAAGATCGAAATCAAGGGTAATGATACCGTCAGCATATTTAGCATTACTGATTTCAGCAATTGCCTCTGCAGCCATATCGATATGTAATCCAGAGGTCCCGGGAGCACCCGGTCCTCCTGGCTGTCCATCTTCACCATTATTACCATCTTCACCATCTGAACAGCCTGAGATTAGAAATGCGGAGCTAATCAACAGTGCTAACGATGCTTTTTTTGTTGTTATCATCATACGTTCCTTAAAAGTAACCACTTTTGGTTGTTAAAATGTTAAAGATTTTGGGTGGTTGTGGATATGAGGTCGGTCACTGATACGGAATGACGTTTTACAGTCGATATAACTGCTTTAGGCGGTGTTTATTGGTTTTTTAGTTTGGCCTGTTATTGGATTATTAGTTTATTGTCTTTTTAGTGGGGTGTTTTTCGGTGTGTAACTCCGATATGCGTTAGATGGAAATGTGAAATTCGCATCTTGCAAATCTGAAACTGTCGCTTTCATTGATTTGGGTATGTAAGTCACAGAATTGAGGTGTAACGAAGTAAAGGTCGCAAACTTTGAG
>NZ_PJBM01000165.1:0-28571 GCF_002836075.1 Shewanella sp. GutDb-MelDb
AAATAATAAGGAGTGTCTGATGCGCTTGTTATCTATGAGCATCGCTACACTGATTGTGGCATCTTCAATATCGATTTCAACTCCAGCCTTAGCAAACCAAGATCAATTAGCTGCCAATATTTGTAACTATGTTGTCAGTGATGATAAAAACCGTTTGCGTAAGAAGCTAAAAGAAAGCCGTGTTAAATTGCGTAATATATATGACGGTGTTTCATGTAATGGTGATAGCTTGCTGAGAGTGGCTATGAAGAATGGCTCTAATGCAGTAGGTACCTTTGTCACAAAGAGATTGCCGGTATCTAACCTAGGTCGAGCTGAAAGTGATGGTCTTACTATCGCTGCATGGGCTGAAAGTAATGGCCATTCAGCAAGTGAAATTACGACAGCGATTAAAGAACGTTTAGCTGGCGGTTAATTCTACTTTTCGACGTATATAAATATAAAAAACCGGGACTTCCCGGTTTTTTTATATGTGTCACTTAGTACTAAGGAATAACGGTTTAATGTAAACAGTGAATTAGTATATTAATGCAGTCAGGCTTATGTTGGTTGGAGTGCTATCCGTCTTGCAGGTATTTATTTGGTGTAACAATCATTGTGGCGGATATTTAATCGCTACCAATATTGAAACCAAATAATTTGGCTATAAAAAAGGAGGACTGTAAAACAGTCCTCCTTTTTAAATTATAAAAGTTATTAAACTTTAAATTCTTTCACTGAGGCTTGTAGCTCTTCTGCGAGTTGTGCAACTTGATGGCTAGACTGCGCCGTTTGATCTGCACCCGTTGAAGTTTCTTCTGAAATCGCCGCGATGTGTTCTAGCTTTTCTGAGACTTGTTGACTGACCAGATTTTGTTCTTGCGCCGCATGGGCAATATGGGTGCCAGAATCGTGAGCTTTGTGAACAGCATTACTGATACTTTCAAGGGCGTTATTTGCTTGTTCTGTTTTATCAACACAGGATTTTGCTTGCGAACGACCAAGCTCCATAACCGCGACAGCCTCTTGAGTACCTTGTTGTAGTACTTCAATCATCTGCTGGATCTCTTGGGTTGAATCTTGAGTTCTAGAGGCAAGACTACGCACTTCATCTGCTACCACGGCGAAGCCTCGTCCTTGCTCACCAGCTCGTGCAGCTTCAATTGCAGCATTGAGTGCAAGCAGGTTAGTTTGTTCTGCAATGGCTCTAATCACATCTAATATCGAGCCTATTGAGGCACTGTCTGCATGAACCTTATTAATCACCACTCCAGCTTTTGATACTTCATCAGCCAAGGCAAGAATTGTACGCTTATTTTCATCAGCGATGAGACGCATATGTTGGCTTTCATCGTCTGCCGCTTTTATCTGGCTTAAGGCTTCATCGGCACTCGCTGTCACTTGCAGCGCACTAGAGCTTAGCTGAGTGGTTGCAGTAGCGACTTGATCCACTTGGCTCTTCTGCTCTTGAATGCCTACTGTTGTTTGGGCTGTAATGGCTGAGGTTTCTTCTGCTGCGGCTGCAAGTTGGTCAGAGCGGTCAAGTATACCTTGGATGAGGGCACGTAAACTGTCGACAAGTTTGTTGCAGTTACTTGATAATTTGGCAAACTCATCATGCCCTGAATCATCGAGCTTATGAGTTAGATCGCCTGATGCGAGTACATTGAGCGCGTGATTAATTTTGTCTAATGAACGGCTAAGGGGACGAACGACAGCAATGCTGACCACAATGGCCACCAGAATGGCAATGAGCACTAAGATCAGTGTTTGTATGCTGGCACTATCGATATCTTTAATTGCGCTCTCGCTGACGTCTTTGGAGAATGACTCAATGAGAGAAGTAAGGCTTGTCATCTGCTTGTTGACGTTACTAGCCTCCTTATCAACGGTACTGAGTAAAAGAGACGCTTTGCTAATTAACTCAATCTCTTTGGCTTTTAAGTCAATTAAAGAGTTGTTACCTTTGACGAGTACAAATACTTTTGCCGCTTCAACATTAATCTCATCAATGAGATCCGCTTCGACAACACCTTCCCAGTGGGATGTCACATATTGCAGTCTACTCTTGGTGTCACTGACGATGTAATCGAGCTCTTTAGAAATGGTATTAAATTTTGATTTGTCAGTGGTGCCAATCAAATCAAAGCTAGTACTGACGATACCGCTTAAGCTTGAATCTAGTGCACTTGCTGTGGCGGCTATCTCTTGTTGGATGATGTCTTCGCTCAACTCCATATCGATAAGATCGAGTAAAAGTGACGCGCTATCATCGACTGCCACTTCAACAGCATCGTATTTGTTTTTAATTTGGGATTGAGTTATTAGTGCATTTTCATGAGTAGCAATCATGTTTTCGCTTTCATTTTTAAACTGACCATAGCTACTTTTTAGTTTTCTAATGACCTGGCTAAAATCACTTTTGTCACTCACTAAAGTGGTCAGTTTGCTTAGCTCTTGTGAGAAAGTTCTACTTGCTGATGCAAACTGAGACTTAATTGCCGGTATCGCTTTGCTATCTGGGCTGTGATACGCCACTAAAATTTGCTTCTCTTGCTGAGATAAGGTTTGAGAAAGAAGGTTACTCGATTCTAAAGCTGGCAGGCTGAGCTCTTGCAATAATGTCGTACTGGTTTTTAGCTTATTATTGGTAAACCATGATGCGGTACCTAATACGATAAGCAGGAAGGTCACAACTGTAAACCCTCCAATCACTCTAGTGGCAACATTTAATTTCATAGAAGCTCCGTTTATTATTATTTTATTCTGCTAGGTGACAACAATCACATTGGAAGGCGCGCTATTATGTTATATCGACCGTAGGCGCGTTAAGTTTAACTTTCTTTTAACTTATTTTGAGTTATTTTCTGGTCTGATTCTAAGTGCCACAGGGTTAAATGTTCTCCCCAACAACAGCCAGTGTCGAGCGCTTGTAGTGCTGGAGAGTTCACTTCGCCCATAATTGCTGCCCAGTGACCAAAGACGAGTGTATGTTCAGGGTGAAGTATGGCGTGATGGGTGAACCAAGGTGACAGTTGAGGATTATCACATTGTTCTATGGGTAATTTGCAGTCAAAATCTAGACGACCGTCGGGGTAAAGATAGCGCATGCGTGTCAGTGCGTTAATGGTATAGATTTTCTTATCTAGCTCAGATAGATCATCACTGTAGTGAGCAACTGAGTTAGTGTACATTTTTGCAATCAAAGCGGTTAAGTAATCCGGCTGTTGCAGTGCTTCTGCGACGATATCTGCTTTGTTTCTTAGTGTACTGAGATCCCATAGTGGTGGGATACCGGCATGGGTCATTAGTATGTTCTGCTCGGGATATTCTTGATAAAGTGGCTGAAGACGCAACCAATCAACCAATGCGCCTATATCTGGAGAGGCTAACAACTCGCCTAAATTATCTTTGGGGTTAGCGCGTTTTATTTTTCCATGCACCCCGAGTAAATGGAGATCGTGGTTACCGAGCACCACCTTAGCTGAGCCTTGCAATGACTTAAAATATTGTAGGGTTTGCAGCGATCCCTGACCACGAGCAATCAAGTCACCTACCGCCCATAGGCAATCTATTGAAGGGTTAAACCCCACTTTATTGAGTACTAATTCCAGCTCATCAAAACAGCCTTGAACATCTCCTACAAAATAATTTGCCATGTAACAATAAAATCCTTAATGAAGCAAGCCAGGAATGGCAAGACTGAATGCTGAAATCGGTGCTTTAAACTCATCACCATTACTGTTTTGCATGGTATAGCTACCCTCCATGACCCCGAATGGTGTTTCCAGTACTGTGCCGCTGGTATATTGATACGCAGTGTTTGGCTTTATGGTTGGGGTTTCACCAACGACTCCGGCCCCTTGGACTTCACTTTTACGTCCGTTCGCATCGGTTATACACCAATGGCGGCTTTTTAGGGTTACGTCTTGGTCACCCAGATTAATAATGGTGATGGTATAGCTGAATAAATACTTCTCTTCCTCTGGGGTCGACTGGGCTTCAATATATTCCGTTTTGACTTCAACTTTTACGGATGTCGTACTCTGGGTCATGTTTAGCCTCAAGTATGAAAAATCTGGAATGAGTTAACAGTATAGTAATGGGAGTTGTTTGTAATTGATAGAGAATGTGGTTTGAATCGCAGAAAATAGAAAGGGCAAATTAATGCCCTTTCAAATTGTTTTTAGCCATTGTTGCGGGTAAAACTTACACTTGCTTGTCGATGAACAAATTTGCCATAGCAACGTACTGTTCAACACTTATTTGCTCTGGTCGCAATGTAGGGTCGATATTAAGCTGTGCGAACTCATCATCAGTTAACATGTGTTTGAGGTTATTCCTCAGTGTCTTACGACGCATATTAAAGGCGGTTGTTGTCAAATGCCTTAACATTTCCACATCTTTACAAGGGAAGGGTTTGACTTTAAAAGGCACTAGACGTACCACCGCTGAGTCTACTTTTGGTGCCGGAGTAAAAGACTCTGGTGGAACTTCCAGCACCGGCATGATTTGGCAATGATATTGTGCCATCACGGTAAGGCGGCCGTAGGCTTTAGTGCCAGGGCTTGCCGACAATCTCAATACCACCTCTTTCTGTAGCATGAAGTGCATATTTTCGATGTATTGTGCAAACTCAAATAGATGAAACATGAGTGGCGTAGAGATGTTATATGGCAGATTACCAAACACCTTCATCTGCATATCTTCACGTACTAGCTGTTTAAAATCAAAGTCTAGAGCATCACCTTGGTGGATCTCAAGCTTATCTTTTAGCGTCGGGTGTTTTTTTAGACGCTCAACTAAATCTTTATCTAACTCGACGACGGTTAACTTGTCGATACCGCTAGCAACGGGCTCAGTAAGCGCTGCCAAGCCTGGACCAATTTCAACCATAACGTGATCGTTATCTGGCGAAATAGCACCGACGATTCGATTGATCACGTTCTGATCGGTCAAGAAGTTCTGACCGAAGCGTTTTCTAGCCGTATGGCCTAAATGTACTTTATTACTCATGAGATAACTTTTTCACTAATTCTTTGCAGCCAAATCAATGGCTCTATTTAATGCACAGACAAAACTACCAATATCAGCAGAACCAGTGCCTGCAAGCTCTAAGGCCGTACCGTGGTCGACCGATGTTCTTATGTAGGGTAATCCTAGAGTAATATTGACTGAACTGCCAAAGCCTCTAGCTTTTAGTACTGGAAGGCCTTGATCGTGGTACATCGCGAGTACCACATCAGCATCTTCTAAGTATTTGGGTTGAAATATTGTGTCAGCAGGCAGTGGACCAATAATATTCATATCTAACGCTCGCAACTCTTCGAGCGCAGGTATGATGATATCAATCTCTTCTCTGCCTAAATGACCGTCTTCACCCGCATGCGGATTTAGGCCACAGACATAAATCTTAGGTGAAGGGATAGCAAATTTCTCAACAAGATCCTTGTGTAGAATTTTGACTATCTGGTGTAGTCGGTCTCGAGTAATTGCCTTTGCAACATAAGCCAGTGGAATATGTGTGGTGACAAGTGCAACCTGTAAACCAGGAGCAGCAAGCATCATGACAACATCTTGGCAATTTGCTTGGTTAGCAAAAAACTCCGTATGGCCGCTAAATGGGATGCCTGCTTGGTTAATAATCCCTTTATGCACGGGACCAGTAACCACGGCATCAAATTCGCCAACCATGTTTTTCTCACCTGCAAAACGCAGTGTATCGACAACATAATGGCTGTTCTGCTCATTAAGTTTGCCGCACACCGCTTCGCTCTCCAATGTAAATGGAACAATGGTAAGCGTACCGGCTTCTTGAGCTTTAGGAGGCTGATTTGGCTGGTAAGGTCGCAGTTGAATTGATAACCCAAGCTTTTTGGCTCGAGTTTGTAATAGTTCCGGATCAGCACAAACAACTAGCTCAGCAGGCCAAGCCTGCTGAGCTAGTTGTATCACTAAATCTGGGCCTATACCCGCCGGTTCACCCGGCGTGATAGCGATTCGTTTAGTCGACAATATGGTTAACCTCGATTCGGTTCCGGCTCGAAAATATCGATAAATGCCTCACTACGCATTTCATCTAACCAGTTCTGTAATTCTTCGTTAAATTTACGACGATATATTAACTGATGAGCTCGGTTTGTATTAAATTTATCGGTTGCATCGGTCGTGCGCTTCCCTTCAAGCTGAACAATGTGCCAGCCATGAGTTGAGCGGAATGGCTCGCTTATTTCACCCTCTTTGAGAGAGTTCAATGTTTGTTTAAATGCTGGAACCCAGATGTTTGGATCTGCCCAACCCAGTTCGCCGCCTTTAGCTGCAGAACCAGGGTCTTCTGAATACTGGCGTGCTAAGTCTTCGAACTTGGCGTCACCAGAACGGATTTGGGCTAAGAATCGGTCCAGCATGCTCTTGGCTCGCTCTTCCGAAAGGATCGGAGATGGCGTCAATAGTATGTGGCGAGATTTGACTTCTTTAACTTCCTGAGTCTGTAAGCCGCGTGCATCCATGACTTTTAGGATGTGAAGACCTGCACCACTCTTGATTGGACCTATTATATCACCGACTTTTGCATCGCTAACAACTTCAGCGAAAAGCGTTGGCATTTCGTTGATGTTCATATAATCCCAAAGACCACCTTCAAGTGCTTTTGGACCTGCAGATGCTGCAATGGCAATACTTCTAAAGTCATCACCATCATTTAAGCGTTTCAATACCGTAGCCGCTCTTTTACTTGATGCTTCAAGCTCGGCGCTGGTAGCATTGTTTGGAACATCGATTAAGATGTGACCAATCTGGAATTCTACATCTTTCAAGCCTTGCTCGTTAATCAGCTTGACTAGGTTGTTAATTTCTTGCGGCGAAACTTGGATCCGTCGTTGCACCTGAATACGTTGGATTTCACCGAGAGTCACTTCTTCACGCAGCTGTTCACGATATTGGGCAAAAGAGGTGCCATCAAGTTCGATCTGCGCTTTCATCTGCTCAACGGTTATTTTTTGCTCTTTAGCGATGTTTTCAATCGTTTGGTCTAACTGGAGATCACCAATATGAAGACCGATACGGTCAGCCATCTGCATCTGCAAGCGAGTCAAAATAAGGCGTTCTATAACCTGTGTTCGCAGTGCAGTATCTGATGGTAGCTTTTGCCCTGCGGTAGCGGCATTGGCTTTAATCGTCTTAACCATTCCAGCCACTTCACTTTCTAAAATGATGCCTTCATTAATTTGCACTGTGACGCGATCTAATGGTTCAACCGCAGCGTGAACAAGTTGGCTCATCGCCAATGTTAGTAAAGCAAAAATCAATCGGTTACAGCGTTTCATCCACAAAAATCCTTGGCATTTATGATGTCATTTACAGTATTTTCATACTGGGTTAATGATTCTTTTATCCTGCTTTGACTGCTTGTCATCGGCTAGGTTCAGCATTTTAGCTAATTTTGTTAATTTAGTTCTTTAAATAAAGTGGTTTGCGATAGTTAAAGAGGCCATCATTAAGCATATCGGAGACCCCTAACGGACCTGAGCCACCTAAACCTTTTATCACAAAATTCAGGTAAACACCGCTTTCAAATAGTTCTCGAGTATCATTGACTGGATTGTCTTCGTCAATGTAATTGGTCTTAATGCGGTAATGATAACTCAAACGGAGTGCCCAGCAACATGCTTCATATTGAAATCCGGTATAGGTTTCAACGCTGCGGCTTTCATTGAGGTCATAATACCAGTTTCCAACCAAATATAAGCTGTCATTAATTGGCCATGCACCTCTAAAGCCGACTTGTTTAATATCAACCGACTCGTTGGTATTGGTGTTTAGCAGGTCGGGGACATAGCGATAGCTTGCTTGCAGCAGTTTATTCTTGCCTGGGCGATAATCAACCGTGAGCTCACTTTTCTTATTCTCACTCTCTTTGGCATCATATTGAATTGAGCCACTTAAGAACCAATCAGCATAAAGCTGGGTGCTTAGTTCTGCAGCAAGAGCTGAGTTCGAAGTGTTTTCTTGGACAAAGTTATCAGTACTGCCATTAACGTCATTAAGACCGACACGGCTATCTTCTAAGTAAATAATTTGTCCCAAGCTAAATTTAAATATTTCTTTGTTTTGCTCATCAAACAGTTTGGTGGTTAAACCTAACGTAAACTGATTCGCGTCTGCAATGCGATCTAAGCCTGAAAAACGGCGCTCACGAAAGAGTCCGTTATAGTCTTCTTGTAACTGCGCTGTATCGTAAATACCGATGTTAGATTGATCTTCATAGCCAACATAAAGGTATTGGAATTGCGGTTCCAAGGTTTGGCGGTAATTAGTATCAAAATAGTCAGTAAAGCGCTCAAAATTGATCTGACCGTGAATTCGTACTTGCGGTAAAGTTCGACTAACAGTGTCATCAAGTGTTGAAGTTGATCGATTTGAATTGTCTTCTTGCCAATAATTGGTTTGCAGCAGTTTGACTTCGCTCGTCAATGAGCCCGCTGGGCCATGAATTGGGTAGGAGATGCTTGGCTCAATATGTAAGCGCGTAGCGGTTGAGTATTCACTGTCCTGATGTGAGAAGTTGGTGACTTCGCTCATCAAGTTAACATCAAAGCCATTCCAATATTCAGGTGCTCGGTAGTTAAAGGTGAACTGCGGCATGACTTGGTAAGGTTTCTCTTCCTCTCCAAGTACCTTGATATCTTGTACGCGACCACTAATATCCCAGTTTTCTTCAAAATAACTAATTTCACCAATACGCGTCAATTGGTTATCGGTAGCGCGCTGTACATCTGAATTCAGATCGTTGAAGTAGTTATTGTCTGATACGTCGGTATAATTTGCCAGTACGCGCCAGTTTTTGTCTATTGCACCGCTATGTTCCCAATGGTAAAGGTAACGGTTAGGGCTATTGGTTAACTTGTTATCATCGGGTAAAAATTCAAAGTTCAGTTGACCTTGTTGCTTTTCGCCAGCGAGATACCGAAATTCGGTTTTAGTGTATAAGCCACGAGCAGACATATAGTTAGGGGTAAATGTTAGATCGAACTCTGGCGCGATATTCCAATAATAAGGTGTCGCTATTTCAAAACCGTTAGTAGTACTGGTACTAAAGGACGGGAATAAAAAACCAGATTTTCGTTTATCTGAGACGGGAATTGTCATGTATGGAATATACATAATTGGTACACCACCAATTTTTAGCTTGGCGTCCCAAATCTCTCCCCACTCTTCTTTACTATCAATTTTGATTCTATCTGCTTCTAACAACCATGCAGGTGAATCAGCGGGACAGGTTGTAAAATTGGTTTTCGACATCAACAAGTTGTTTTCTTTGGTGATCTCTAACTTATTGGCATCGCCATGGATCTGTTGGCCATTAAGCCAATATTTAGCGCCTTGTAACGTCGCGCTATTACTGCGCATTTTTGCAACTAAAGAGTCGGCCGTGACGGTGAAAAATTCATCTTGAAATACTAAATTACCGTTAGCGGCTAGTTCTTCAGCTTCTTGATCAAGAATCGCTTCGTCAGCGGAGATGTTTCTGCCACCTTGACTGAAGCTAACATCGCCATTGAATTTAGCTTGTTTGCCCATTTGAGCTTCAGAGCGGTCAGAAATAATGGAGATACGTTCAAGATCTGCAGGATTATCTAAATCATACAGAGGCACATAAGGCTTAACAGGAGGCTCAATAATGCACTGTGAACTTTCAACAGTTGCAGTATTGGCGTCATTTGCCAAGGCTAATTGGGGAAGCAGGCTCAAGGCCAGAAAATAACGGATCTGCATCTTAGGTCAATTAATTATGATTTCTTAGTTTGGACTATTGAAGAAGAGAAAAGTTGAACCCTTTCTTGGGCAACTCAGCCAAATAATTTGTTTCAATCGCTTAGCTGTTTCCATTTTGTCGTTATAATAAAGCAATTTCTTCTTGAGAGCCATGAGGTGCCCTTGTCAGATCCTAGATTTCTTCAGTTAAATGCATGGGTAAACCAGTATTTTAGCACCAATGTGTCACCGGAACTTATTTCGGGAGACGCCAGTTTTAGACGTTACTTTCGAGTTATTGTTGGTTCAGTTTCTTATATTGTAGTTGATTCCCCCCCTAAACTGGTGCCAATCACTCCGTTTATACAGATAGCTGAAACTTATTCAAGATCCGGAATACCTGTGCCTAAAGTGATCGCTAGTGATGCTGAGCAAGGTTTTATGTTGCTTAGCGATCTCGGCGATGTGCAGTTATTATCGGTATTGAACCCCAGCAACCTAAGGCAGTATTACCAACAAGCGTTATTATTGTTAAACGATATCGCTAAAGTCATCGCGACTGATCAAGCAGCATTGCCCATTTATGACGATGAGTTTGTGCTTCGGGAATTGAATATATTTACCGAGTGGCTAGCAGAGCATCACCTTGGATTATCGAGTGATGATGTACGAGCTCAGACAGATATAGCCTTTCAGGTGTTAACCGAAAATGTCAGACAGCAGCCTCAAGTCGGCATGCATCGGGATTACCATAGTCGCAATATTATGCTGCAAGACGATGAATTAAAGGTTATCGATTTCCAAGATGCTGTTATTGGTCCTGTGACCTATGATGCGGTTTCATTATTACGCGACTGTTACATTCGCTGGCCTGAAGATAACGTCAATGAACTCATGCTTATTCATTACAAACAAGTGATTGAAGCGCAGTTATTGCCTGTTGAGGTTAGTTTTTCACAGTATCAGCGCTGGTTTGACTTGATGGGACTGCAACGACATATCAAAGCTGCTGGGATATTCGCGAGGCTAAATTACCGTGATGGCAAGCCTGCCTATATGGCCGATATTCCGTTAACATTGGAATATATTCGTGATATAGCGAGTCGCTATCCTGAGCTGAGTAAATTTAGCCAATGGATTGGAAGTGTCATTATCCCCGCAGTTAAGGCCAAAAAATGAAAGCAATGATTTTAGCGGCTGGACGTGGGGAAAGACTACGTCCGTTAACCGATAGTCTACCAAAACCTTTGGTTGAAGTGGCGCGCAAACCGCTGATTGTATATCACTTAGAAAAGCTAGCTATGGCTGGCTTTAAAGAAGTGGTCATTAATCATGCGTGGCTTGGCCATAAGCTGGTGTCGGCACTAGGTGATGGTGCTAAATGGGGACTGAAAATCTTTTATAGTGAGGAAACGCAGGCTTTAGAAACCGGTGGTGGCATTAAAAAAGCATTAACCTTACTCGGTGATGAGCCATTTTTTGTGATTAACGGTGACGTCTTTATTGATGCGCTGCCTAAAATCGAAAGCTTAGCTGCAGGGGAACTGGCGCATCTTTGGTTAGTCGATAATCCCATTCAACATCCACAGGGTGACTTTGCGCTATTAAATGGCAAGGTTTCAATGTTCGGGGAAAATAAGCTCACGTTTTCGGGGATGGGCGTTTATCACCCGGAGATGTTTACTCAAGTCTCAGCGCAAGCATTTTCGCTTGCGCCGCTGCTGCGTGAAGCTATGGCGAATGGGCAAGTCGTGGGTGATTATTTTGATCATTATTGGTGCGATGTTGGTACGGTAGAGCGTTTGGCACAAATTGAAACACGTGAAATACAAAAGGGTAAGTAATGCGAATTTGGGGTAAAGTTTTCGGTTTTATTATCGGGTTTATGTTTGGTCGTATCGGTGGCGGTATTTTCGGTTTGTGGCTTGGACATATGTACGATCGCCGTCAGAGCCAGCGGGCAGGGATTGGCAATAGTAGTAAGCGACAAGCGCTATTTTTTAATACCACCTTTGCAGTAATGGGCCATGTGGCGAAAGCATCTGGACAAGTAACCGAAGTTGATATTCGGATCGCGAATGCGTTGATGGATCAAATGCGACTGAGTGGAGAGGCTAGAGCGGATGCGCAAGCCGCCTTTAGAGAAGGAAAGGAAAGTAACTTTGATATCCATGCCTGCTTGAAAACCTTCAGATTGATCTCAATGGGGCGCAAAGAAGTATTGCAGATGTTTTTAGAGATCCAAATTCAAACGGCGTTATCAGATGCCACCTTGGATCCTAAAGAGCATTCAATTCTATCGACCATTGCTAAAGAGTTAGGCTTCAGCCAAAAGCAATTAGACGATTTACTTACGCGCTGGCAGGCGGAGTTCAATTTCCATCGAAATGGCGGCAATGGTAACCATACTTCAGTTGAAGACGCTTATGATGTTTTAGGTATGGAAGAGTCGATGTCTGACCAAGATATTAAAAGAGCTTATCGTAAATTAATGAACGAGCATCATCCTGACAAATTAGTCGCTAAAGGGCTACCTGCAGAAATGATGGAACTGGCAAAAACAAAAGCTCAAGATATTCAAGCAGCTTATGATAGGGTTAAGAGTGATAGAGGTATGCGCTAACCCTGCATAATAATGATTAACGAGAAGGATCTGTTATGAGAAAAAGCCTAGCATTTGTATTGACCGCGTTTTGTTCTTTGCCCGCAGTGGCTGAAGTCTATGTGGCCCCCTTTGGTGGTTATAGCTTTGGCGCGAGTGATTTCGATATTTACAGCACCCAAAGTGAAGATAATGGCACCGTCAAAGTGTCTGAAGCTGAAAACTATGGCGTGATGTTAGGTTTTACGACTAAAGATCCTGGCAATGTTTACCTGCTTTATAGTCATCAATCGACTGATCTACGTGCCAGCGGCACTTTCAGTCCCGATGTTATCACCAAAATGGATGTTGACTATTTTCATGTCGGCGGCACTTTGTATTTTCCAATGAAAGACGTTAAGCCTTATGTCACCACCAGTTTGGGTTTAACTCAAATGAGACCCAGCGGCGCCTACTCTAATGAGACCCGCTTTTCAGTCGCATTAGGAGGGGGCGTAGAGTATCAAGTAACCAGTGCATTTTCGTTGTTCGCTGAGGTTAAGGGTTACGCGACCTTTGTAAATTCAAATAATGAACTGTTTTGCAGCGGACAGGGTTGTCTTTGGAATATTCAGACGGACATCATGTGGCAAGGCCAAGCTAATATAGGGGCAAGTCTTAAGTTTTAGGGCTTAAGCTTTAGCGCTTAAGTTTTCCAGCCAACATTCCAGCGTGAGAATAATAGATGCAGATAGTCATTTTAGATGGGTACACACTAAATCCAGGCGACCTAAGTTGGCAGCCTCTTGCCTCAATGGGTGAGCTGTCCTGTTATGAACGGACTGCACCACAAGACGTACTTGCTCGCTGTAAAGATGCCGAGATTTTGCTGACCAATAAAACTGTACTCGATGCAAAGACCCTCAAGCAATTGCCCAATCTTAAATATATTGGTGTACTTGCAACTGGGACTAATGTTGTTGATATCGACGCTGCCACTGCACTTGGGATCCTAGTGACCAATGTGCCAGGTTACGGGCCTGATGCCGTTGCACAAATGGTATTTGCCCATATCCTCCACGCGACTCAACAGGTAGCGCGTCACTCAGAGGCTGTGAAGCAAGGTCAGTGGTCTGAGAGTGAAGATTTCTGTTTTACTTTATCGCCACTGCAATCGTTAAAAGGTAAGACATTAGGCTTGATAGGTTTTGGTGATATTGGCCAAGCGACGGCTCAAATTGCAAAGGCATTCGGTATGCGGGTTATCGTGAATACTCGTAACGCTAAGGTTGTACTCCCCACTGGCTGCACTTGGGTTACGCAAGATAGCTTGTTTGTGGATGCGGATATTGTTTCGCTACATTGCCCCTTAACGGCGAGTACTGATAAGTTAATTAATCGCAGTGTATTAAAGCAGATGAAGCCCACTGCAATGTTAATCAATACTGCTCGTGGTGGCTTGGTTGATGAGCTCGCGCTGGCTGATGCGTTAGCGCAAGGGCAGATTGCTTTTAGCGGCGTAGATGTGTTGTCGAGCGAACCTCCACAAGCAAGCAATCCTCTGCTTAAGGCGCCCAATATTAGTATTTCACCGCATAATGCATGGGCAACAATTGAGGCTAGGCAAAATCTACTGAATATTGCGGTTAATAATGTTAGCGGCTTTCTAAAGGGTGACGCTGTAAACACGGTTAACTAACGGTTGGTGCCAGTCAAAATATTAAAGCCCTTTATGTAGCGTTACATAAAGGGCTTTTTGCTAACGGGCTTTTGACTACAGAACTTTTTACTAGAGAATGACCTTAACTTTATTAGCCGAGGCGAGGGCTTTATCTACTGCTCGTTCAATCGTGGTGTCTCTGGCTAAAGCGACCCCTAAGCGTCTTGAGCCATCTATCTCTGGTTTACCAAATAATCTAACTTGAGTATCTGGCTCAACTAATGCTTCTGCTATACCTGAAAACTGAATGTTGTTTGAGTGTCCCTTTGCCAAGATCACTGCCGATGCACTGGGGCCGTGTTGAACAATATTGCTGATAGGTAAGCCCAATATAGCCCGCACATGTAGCGCAAATTCAGATAAATCTTGGCTTATCATGGTGACCATGCCGGTATCGTGTGGTCTTGGTGATACTTCTGAGAAATAAACTTCATCACCCTTAATAAAGAGTTCGACACCGAACAAGCCATAACCCCCCAGCGCTTGCACTACTTTCTCGCCGATGTCATGTGCCTTTGCCCTTACGACATCAGACATAATCTGTGGCTGCCATGATTCTCGGTAATCCCCCTCTTCTTGACGATGGCCAATCGCATCGCAAAAATGAATACCATTAATCGCGCTAATCGTCAGTAGGGTGACCTCATAATCAAAGGCGATAAACCCTTCGACAATAACCCGTCCACCGCCAGCTCTTCCGCCTTCTTGAGCATAATGCCAAGCAGCATCTATTTGAGATTCAGTGCGGATAACGCTTTGACCCTTACCTGATGAGCTCATTACGGGCTTTACCACACAAGGTAAACCAATAGCGGTAATGGCTTGTTTGAATTGTGTTTGTGTGTCGCAAAAAAAGTATGGTGAGGTGGGGATTGCTAATGTTTCAGCTGCTAGACGGCGAATACCCTCTCTATCCATCGTTAATTGAGTGGCTTTGGCGGTTGGGATGATGTTGACCCCTTTTGCCTCTAACTCAACCAATGCTTGAGTGGCAATCGCTTCAAGCTCTGGGATCACAAGGTCTGGTTTTTCTAACGAAATGACTTGCTCTAGTGCTGCTGCATCAAGCATGTTGATGACGTGACTGCGGTGAGCTATCTGCATTGCTGGTGCATTGGCATAGCGGTCAACAGCAATCACTTCAATCCCAAAGCGCTGCAGTTCAATCGCCACTTCTTTGCCTAATTCACCCGATCCAAGAAGCATCGCGCGTTTTGCGCCCGCACTTAACGCTGTACCTATCATGGTTTGTACCTTTATTAGTCGTGTAGGGGGCTTACTCTCACACCAAGTCATATCACTGGTTTGAGGCAAGGTTTATTATGATTATTAGTCTACCCTGAGGTTAAACCTTCTAAAGTAAGATAGGTAATAAATGTGTGGCAGATCACGTAGTTTTAGAAAAAAAGCGCACGCTAATATAAAGTTTTAAATCAAATAAATATGGCTTTGTACGACATTTGTTGCCAAGATGTTTTTATTGCGGTGGGGATAATTAATTCCCGTAATTAACACATTTAAAGGAGTTCGCTGTGTTTTTAGATTACTTTGCATTAGGAATTATCTTTTTTGTCGCCATTTTTATTTTTTATGGTGTGATAGCAATTCACGACATCCCTTATGAAATAGCAAAAGATCGAAATCATCCTCAGCAAGATGCTATTCATGTTGCTGGTTGGGTTAGCCTTTTTACGCTACACGCTATCTGGCCTTTTTTGTGGATCTGGGCCACCTTGTATCGCGAAGATCGTGGTTGGGGTTTCAACCAAGTTATCGAGAAAGAACAGATTTTAGACAGCGAGGTCAAGGGCTTGACTGAAACCGTGAGAAAATTAGAACAAAGGTTAGCCGCTGTTGAAGGTCGTCATACTGCTGTAGAGCAGGTCGAGCCCGTTGTCGAAGAGACCAGTGGATCACTAGAGGGGAAGGCGTAGCATGGACTTATTACTCGTTCTTACTTATACCGCAATTTGTATCGCTATTTTTAAAATATTCAAGATCCCACTGACAAAATGGACGGTCCCGACAGCAATTTTAGGCGGCATCTTTATTGTTGGCGCATTGATTGTATTAATGAACTACAACCATCCTTACACACCTTTTGCTAAAGAGATGTTCGTTACAACGCCGATCAACCCGCTAGTACGAGGAGTGGTCGTTTCAGTGGACGTTGAGCCAAACACATCGATCAAAAAAGGTGATGTATTATTTAAGCTCGATCCTACGGGATATGCAGCCATTGTAAAACAAAAGCGCGCAGCGTTAGTGGCGGCAGAGCTTGAAGTGCCACAACTGAAAGCCTCTTGGGAGATGGCTAAAGCTTCAGTGGTAAGAGTGACTGCAGATAGAGATAGAACCAAGTCAGCTTATGCTCGTTACGAAAAAGGTCGTAAAAGAGGCGGTGCAAACTCACCTTTTACTGAGTTAGAGCTTGATAATAAACGCCAACTTTATTTAGCATCAGAGGCACAATTGACCGCTGCCAATGCTGACGAATTAAGAGTGCGATTAGCGTTTGAGTCAAATGTAGATGGGGTTAATACTAAAGTTGCAGGGATCCAGGGCGAGCTTGAAAAAGCACAATTTGACCTAGATCAGACCGTGGTTAGAGCGCCTGCTGATGGCATGGTGACACAGTTGGCATTACGTCCAGGGATCGTAGCGGTGCCTATGCCGCTGAGATCACTGCTCAGTTTCATACCTGATGACGACCGTATTTTTGCAGGCTCATTTTGGCAAAACTCTTTATTAAGACTGCAGGAAGGTGACGAAGCCGAGGTTATTTTGGACGGTGCACCAGGTGTCGTCTTTAAGGGCAAAGTCGCGCAGATATTACCTGCGATGGCTGAGGGGGAGATCCAGTCTGGTGGTCGGCTTATCACTTCTAGTATTATGACGGTACGTGGCAGAGCTATCGTTGTGATTGAGCTAGAAGATCAGGATGAAATTATTAAACGCTTCCCTGCTGGTGTTTCTGGCCATATCGCAATTTATACTGAACATTTTGCGCACGTGGCGATAATGCGAAAAGTCTTGTTAAGAATGCAAGGTTGGCTGAACTATCTATTCCATTAATGGCATAGTGTATAAGCGCAGCGTCATGCAATTGTTGAAAGGGACCGTTAAGGTCCCTTTATTATTGGTTTTACATTGAATAGGCAGTAAAGAATGCAAGATATCAGGGATTTGACAGCAGTTTTGCGTTCCAATACTCCCATTGTGATTATCGAAACCTATGAAGAGTACCGAGTCATTGAGTTGCTCAAAAAGGTGTCGCTGGTACTGTATCAACCCCTGTTCAGTTGGAGTATTACGCAAGGGCTATCGCGAGTCGATAAAGACATGGGAGTGCAGAAGTTTAATAGTGAGCCTAGCGATATTTTGGGGCAGATAAAGTCGACGACCCAACGTGGGATCTATGCACTTTGCGATTTTCATCCTTTTGTTATTGATGAACCCAAGAATATACGCTTACTTAAAGAGATAGCATTGGAGTATGAAGCGCTGCAGCACACCATAGTGTTGATTAGTCATGCCTTTGAGATCCCGGCAGAGATTAAGCGCTATTGCGCTCATTTTCGACTGTCATTACCTAATAGTACTCAGCTACTTAATATTATCAATGAGCAGGTTAAGCAGGCTAATCAACAAGGCTTTAATATTGACGTCGATGAGTCAGCGGCGTTAAAACTTGCTGATAATCTAAGAGGGGTGACCTTTGATGATGCTCGTCGTTTGGCACATAAAGCCATTGTGGATGACGGTGCGATCACTTACTCCGATATCGATATTGTTAACCGTGGTAAGTTTGAACTGCTCAATATGGATGGGGTACTGCAGTTTGAATACGACACTAGCGACTTTTCTCAAGTGGCGGGTTTGCATAACCTTAAAACATGGTTGCAGCACCGTTCGCCATCATTAGGTCACGCAAGTGCGATCGACAGTCCCAAAGGTATTTTACTGTTAGGCGTGCAGGGGAGTGGTAAAAGCTTAGCAGCCAAAGCGGTAGCTGGATTGTGGCAAAGGCCTCTGCTAAAGATGGACTTGGCAGCGCTTTACAATAAATATATCGGTGAAACAGAGAAGAATCTTCGTCAAGCGCTCGAACTTGCTGACGTGATGTCACCGTGTGTTTTGTGGATTGATGAAATAGAAAAAGGCCTAAGCAGTGGCGACAGTGACGATGGCACATCGAAGCGGATCCTTGGGACTATTTTGACTTGGATGGCCGAACGAGAGTCCGATGTGTTTCTGGTTGCCACAGCCAATGATATTAGCGCATTACCACCAGAGCTGATGCGTAAAGGGCGAATGGATGAGATTTTCTTTGTCGACTTGCCGGATGACGAGATCCGCAGAGCGATTTTTCTTATCCATGTTAAAAAGCGTAGTCTTGATCCGAGTATTTTGAACTTAGCTCAGCTTTCTATGGCAAGTGAAGGTTTTTCGGGGGCTGAAATTGAGCAAGCTGTTATCTCGGCCATTTATACCGCAAGAGCCACTAACCAAGATGTTGATCAACCCCTTCTGATTGCAGAGTTAATGAATACACGACCGTTATCGGTTGTCATGCGTGAAAAGCTGGCAGGATTAAGACATTGGGCGGCAGATCGCACGGTAAACGCGCACCGTTAATCAGTCGGTGGATTCATTAGATTGTTATAGTCAGACAAAGCTGTTTGCAATGGATATTTTGCGCTAGTTCCATAGAGTTTGTAGCCTATTTCTTAAATAAAATAGGCTACAAACTATGATGAATACAGCAGTATTCATCAAGTCCTATTACGCATCACAATTTCCCTCTTATACATCACATGAGCTTGTCGAATCGTTGCAACTTACCAGAAAAAGGCGGAGAAGTTGAACCCTTCAGGAGTGTATCAAAAACGACAATTTGATGTTTCATATACAGATTATAGTTACCATTGGTAATCAAAACTGATTTCAACTGGAACGCCCTCTACAGTGAAAGGTAAAACATCATCCAATGTTAGCGTTACTTTTAGTGCAGCCTTCTCACCATCGAAAGGGCCAGAGAGCTGCTTAGGGATCTTAGTCACCAGTTCAGTAGGTTCTTCTATCTTGCCCCTTATATCCTGCCCGTTGGGTAACTTAATGGTGGCTTGCTGGCCGATCTCAACGTACTCGAGATATTTAGGATCTAAATAGGCTAATACCACGGGCTTATCTCTGCCGGTTAGCCATAGTAAGGGTTGATTCACATTTACTTGTTCACCAACTTGTACCAAAGTGTCCTCAACCCTGCCGGTAAACGGTGCCATTATCTTCATCTCTGTTTGTTTTGACTTTAGCTTGGCAAGTTGAGATTTAAGTTGATTACGCGTTTGAGTGACTACACCCGCAATGCTCTGAATATGTTGCCGTTCAAGCTCATGTAGCAGGTCAACCTTAGCCTGCTCTAATGCCATTTTAGAAGCGGTATTGGCCTGCATAACCATGGCCATATCAGAGGTGGGTACCACCCCTCTTTTCTGAAAATCTAAGTAGGTAACGAGCAGATCATCTTGGCGCTTTACACCATGATGAGCCACTTCTATACGACCACGTAACCTTTGTAATACCTGTTCTCCATCAAAGGATGCTCCCCCTTCGAGCCCCTTTAGTTGTCGAGTGAGCTCTGTAACTTGGGCATCTAATTCTGGATCTGCAATCACCAATAAATCTCCACCTTTCTCTACTTCACCTCTGGCATGGTTCTCCACACTTTTCACCATACCTTTACTGGGTGCTCTCATCTCCAATGGTTCAGCTGTAATGATCCCCGGAGCAAGCACAAAGATATAAGGCTTTGCCAATATCCAACTCACTAAAAGGACAGGAGAGGCCACCAAAAATAACAGCATGTACCATCTAAATTTAAAACCAGCCCGTTTAGCTGCAGAATATTTAACCTCGACGCCATTATCTACATCTGGCTTATGAGCCTTAGGCGTCGCTTGGTAATTTACTTTCATCTTAATATCCCTGCTTCATTCTTTGTTTGGTAGCCCAACTTAGTAACTCATCATTCAAAATTTACGCCCTCGCTTTAGTACCCACCATGGAGCCATAGAGCTTTCTTCATGTGAACGTCTAACCACCTCGTTAATCAATGCAAAGAAACACACTAGGCGCATAAAAAGTGCATAAAATGGATATAGGGGTAACCAGATGGCTAGCCTTAAATCCTGTTTCGGCCGTTCTGAAATAGCCAACAACACCAAGAGATAGAAAAACACTAAAACCATAGAATATAGGCTATAAATTACAGTGGATATGGATGCGATAAATTGCCATGGGTAGAGTAAAATGATACCAGCCCCATAAAGAACGATAATGAAAGGCATCAACACATTCTGTAAAAATCCATAGAATAAGGTAAATAAAAAAGTACCCCAGCCTAACAATTTTGGCGTAAATGCAGGCCAATGTTTTCTAAAATAGAGAAATAACAGATCGCCATCCCAGCGTAATCTTTGCATCACTAATGTTTTGAGATCTGCTGGGGCATCCGTGTGACCAATCGCCAACGTTGCAAATGGGATCTTCCAGTTAGGATGCCGCTTAAAATACTGTTTAATTCTTACCGTTAAGTCTAAATCTTCAGCGGTATGAGTATCCCAACCGCCAATTTGCATCAAAAAATCTCGCCTGAACACACCAAATGCGCCAGAGATATTATTCAGTAAATTCCACTGAGCTAATCCCGTTTTACCTCCCTGCATGGAGATCAAATACTCGATAGATTGCATTCGGGTCCAGATGGATTCAGTGATGTTTCTTACTCTGAGCGCCCCGCCTAAAGCTGGTACATTTGGGTCTTCGAAATAGGGCACCACTTGATTGACCATATCGTTATCAAAAGAGGTGTCAGCATCGGCATTGATGACAATTTCCCCCGACGCCATACTTAGACCAGCATTCAACGTAGATACTCTTCCACCCCGTTGCCATTTAGGTAAAACAATAACTCGACGATTTTTCGACTTACAGGCTTTAGCACACGCCATCGCGACTCGATAAGTATCGCCATTTTGTACAGCCCCATCTACCACTGCGATGATCTCAATCTCACCATCGTAAGTTTGCTCGACAAAAGAGTCGATGGTTGATTTAACAGCTGCTCCTTCGGCATAGCAAGTGATAACGCAAGACACTTTGGGCTTAAACAGTGATGTTTTCTGCGGCACCATAAACGTTGTGTAATACCAACGTAAAATACCTCCGACGACAATGATCATCAAAGGCATCTCATACATAAGCACAAGGGGAATGAGCCACACAAAGAAAATTAGATGTTCACCCAGCTGATACCAAATATCGAGAACGATATAGCTGATGGTATTAAACTCACTTAGCATTAGAGTGATTCCACGCTCGCTAATTTGTCTGTTAACCATATCTGAACATCATCACCCCAGTTTTTATCCGGTAGTGCAATTGCCCTGATGCTAACTTCAATATTAGAGACCGTTTGTCTACTTTTAAGCTCAAATATTTTGCTATAGATAACCTTAATTTGATCTATTTTTGTGAATGGCAAAAATAACAATAAGCCATGAATTGGTGAATAGCTGCACGCATCAGTGTTACGAATCGTACTTCTGATCCTTTCCAATAATGCATCTAGATGGGCAAAGCCCTTAGTTTCCCCTTCTTGTGCAAGAAACGCATTTAGGTTTAACATTTGAATCGAGACTATCGTATGCTCATGTCCATGACGAATGGCTAACTGGTTCTGCCAGGTGATTAACCAATCAAACTGAGTGTTGGTCATTGCATCACCCGGGAGCAAAGCAAATAAGCCTTGATCTTTTCCCTGACGAACAATACGTCTGCCAGTTGTCTCCAGACGATAGTCATAAATATTACGCACCTGCAGATCAGCTAGCTTATTGTGAACCTTACAATGTAGACATTCAGCATCCACATTGGCTTCAATAAAAATAGAGTCACAACCGCTACAATGTTGATTTTCAATCGGTCGATCATAATCGACACCAATATGACGTAGATTTTGGGTGCAATTTGGACAACTAAGCCCCAACTTTTTCTTGAAACTATCCTGTTTTCCAATATGGCCACAATTAAAGCAATGCAGACTTGCCTGCATTTCAATCTCGATACTTTGACATTGAGGGCAAGTATCGATGTAGTTAAGGTGCCCAGATTGACAAGCGCCACAAAAGCGCACCCGATTAATTAAGCTATTAGACTCAATCCAACCTTTACGTTTGAGCGAGGTCAGCCAAGAAAAACTCTCTTCAGGGGCAATTCCCCAGGAGTTGAGTAAGGGATAATTGAATAACGTGCTACTAGAAGGCACACTCTGAGGAGTTAAGATAAACTCAGGATGCAACCAGAGGTATGCCAGTAGCTTGTAAGCATTATCATCATAATAGCGTAATTTAATCTGCTGCTTTCGTGACTTATACGTTTGATAATGCTGAGTGTAATCTTCATCCCACGTACCATTAGCCAAATACGGAGACAGCGGACTATCCTGCAAGACTAAAATAAGACAATGAGATGTTAACTCATGATGACGTAACGTCATCAATACCTCATCTTGTACTTCCGTTGGCATAGATAGCACGATGCAATCGGGTAATAATTGCTTAACAATGATTTCGTTGGGCGTTTGTAAATATTCAAACTTAGCGTCAGTGGTTTTTGGCAGATCTTGGCCGATCCATAAAAAGAGCTCCTGAAATAGCTCTCCATCATTACTCATTCCACTTACCAACATACCATTCCGTCCCTTCTATAAATGTAATCGCTGCAACTCAAGTAGAGCAACAAAATAACAAGCAGCTATTAACAGTGTAGGAAAGTTAAGCACTAACTGCCGTAACACTAGCTACATTTAATTAATTTATTCTTGTGATTCAATTGGATAAAGAACAATTAACTGACGGAGCTTATTATTTAACTGTATGACATTCAATCGAAATGAACAAAATTTAATAAGTGAAGCTGGACTCAAACAATAAGTGTAAAACTCGTAGTTAACCCTAGTCGGGTGTTAGCCATAGAGAGTTTTAGGAACAAATTACCTAATAACGCTATTGGTATTTTCATTAGTATGTATTTTGCGAAATTTGTGTGAGGCTCGGAAAAATACGTAGTTGCTGCCGTTTCATTACAACCGACTTAAGCCTTAATAGGGCAAATAGTTTCAATCGTTAATTACTCACTATTAAGTATCAAAAAACGTACATGCCATTATAAACAATATGTATTTTTTCAAATGACTCATAAAAACTCTGTAACATATAGCTTGTCACACATGCGCGAATAGATATTGTTTTTACTATATACTTCTTGCCAGTTTACTTAATATAAATATTAGCAATATAGGTAAAGAATTAAATGAGTTTTAGTGCATGGCTAGGTTTGCTAGCTATCTGTTGTTTGGGAGCGATGTCTCCTGGGCCTAGCTTGGCGATGGTGGTAAGGCATACCCTTGGTGGCGGTAGAACCAAAGGGATTATCTGTGCATGGGCTCACTCTATTGGTATTGGGGTGTATGCACTGGTAACGTTATTAGGGCTTGCCGTGGTGTTGAAGAAGGCGCCAATGGTGTTCAATGCTATAGCGATCATCGGTGCATTGTATTTAGCTTACATGGGCGTCCAAGCACTGCGTTCAAAAGGTGGCATGTCTGATAAGTTAGCTGCAGGTAAGTCGACTGATGCGTTAACGGCTGCACGAGATGGTTTAGCTATTTCGTTATTTAACCCCAAGATTATGTTGTTCTTTTTAGCTCTCTTCAGTCAATTTGTCATGGTGGCAGACAATATGACTGCAAAAGGACTGATTGTATTAACACCGCTGATTGTCGATGGTCTTTGGTATACCTTAATTGCGTTAGTATTGTCGCATTCAGCGGTATTGCCAAAGCTACGTGAAAAAGCCGCACTTATCGATAAACTGTCTGGTGTGGTCTTGATTTTGTTAGCCATAAGAGTGCTGGCGAGCTTATAAGTCTACACGAGTAACAAAAACGCCATCATAACTGATGGCGTTTTTGTTTGTTTTACAGCGTGTTCACTAAGAGTTAAATTGTTGCACTGAATCATCTTTAGCTGGCTCTTCAGCTTTTGGCTGTGATGGATTTTTAATATGATCTTCGATGTTGTCTTTCAACATCTCTTTATATTCGTTACCAAACCACTCTACAGCATTATCTTTCTCAGCGGCTAGATCAGCTGACTTGAGTGATGCTTCAAATGCATTGAAACGCGCTGCGGCAAAACGTAATCCAGTGCCGACTTTACCGACATCCTGTTCTGTTGCTGAAATTTCGTTGGCCAATGCAATGAATTGATCGGCTATTTCAAAAATGGTAGTTTCTTTTTTAGCTTCTGACATTCTGCTTATGCTCTTAGTGATTGATATTCTAAACCCTGATTCTATCGTAAATTAGCACTTAAGAAATCATTAGTTATTAACTATTGGGATCTGAATCGGTAATAACGCTACCATCGCGAGAATCATAGTAGATGGACATAGTCTGTTCTGGAAGGTAGTAAAAGTAGCATTGATCCGGTCCTTGATATACGGCACGATAAACGGCATCTACAGTATCTGCGGAGTTTGAGACAAGTGGGGCATCTTCTAATATGGTTCGCCAAACCGACATGCAGTCGTTGGTGTTATTCAATCGAGGACTGGATTCCAATGGTGGGTAATTCTGAGCCGGAAACCCCCAAAGGTTAATATCTAACTGACCAGATGCGCCACCACCGAACACTTGCAAGTTATCAGCGGGCCCCGAGTTCCCTGCGGCAGCCCATTTTACGTTAGCTAATGTAATACCGCCTTTAAAAGCACCGCCAGTCGCTTCATGTGTTGCTGTCTCGGCATCTTGTCTTAGGTTAATAAATTTTGGCATCGCGATAATAGCGATGATTCCTAAAATGATGATAACAACAATGAGTTCAATAAGTGTGAAGCCGTGATGACGTTTACTTTTTGTCACGAATAGGTCCATTTTTCAGTACTTTCTCTGAGTTAAGATTAGCTCATTTTAACTGCTTGGATCTGAGTCTACTGTAACTGAACCTAAATTAGAATCGTACCGAATGGATAGATTGGTATTGTCTCTATAGCTGAATGTACAAGTCGCGTTAGTATAAGTCGCTTTGTAATGGGTTTCATTAGTGTTGGCGTTATCAGACACGCTGGGCTCATCACCTTGAAAGAGAACTTCCCACACTGAGATACAGTCTTCGACATTATCAAGTGCAGGTGACGCTTCGTTACCCTGAGAATAGTGCTGTGCAGGCCAACCGTTAGCATTAAAGTCAACCTCGCCATCTTGAGCGGTGCCGAATACGGGTAAGTCTTCAGCAGGGCCGCTGCCAACTTTTACTGCCCATACTGCTCGCGCGAGATCAACCCCAGACTTAAATGCACCGCCCGTGCCCTTAACCATTGATACTTGTGCATCTTCTGAGATATTGACAAATTTCGGTACGGCCACTACAGCCAATATACCTAAAATAATAATGACAACAACGAGCTCTATTAAGGTGAATCCAGATTGGGGTTTAACAGTAGAAGAGTACAACATGTGGCTGGCCATCCTGGGCAAATTTGAACGCGCATTTTAACATCAAAAATACCGAATACCAATCGCTTAACGATAAATTCACGTAATACCAGGGGATAATTGTGATTAACTGCCGTACTCGTTTGATGGCTCTTTAGTCACAAATATGATTATAAATGCCTTAACTGATTGCCAGCGATAATGTGAACTCTTACTATCAATAAAACATTTTAGTGAGCTCTCCGATGACAATTAATTCAACCTGGAAAACCTTCATCCAGGCGCAACAGCAACAAGATTACTATATGGCACTAGAAACCTTTGTTGAGGCTGAGCGAACTGCCGGTAAAGTGATCTTCCCACCTAAAGAACAGATATTATCAGCATTTGAATATACGCCGTTAAATGAGGTTCGAGTCGTTCTGATAGGGCAAGATCCATATCATGGACCCAATCAGGCGCATGGGCTGTGTTTCTCGGTACAAAAAGGGGTAAAAGTGCCACCCTCTTTAGTTAATATGTATAAGGAACTGGCTAGCGATATAGACGGCTTTACGATCCCAGAGCATGGCAACCTGTTACCGTGGGCACAGCAAGGGGTGTTAATGCTAAATACAGTGCTTACGGTCGAGCAGGGTAAAGCGCATTCTCATGCCAAGTCCGGTTGGGAAATATTCACTCAAAACGTGTTATTGCATCTCAATGAGCAGCCTCAACCTATAATATTTGTGCTTTGGGGGGCTCATGCTAAAAAGAAAGGCAAAGTCATTACCGCAGGGCATCATCAAATCGTTTCTGGCCCACATCCTTCGCCATTATCTGCCTACCGAGGTTTTTTTGGCTGTAAGCATTTCTCTCATGTAAATCAGCTGCTTGAGCAGCAGGGCTCCACAGCGATTAATTGGCAGGTTTAGTTTTCATTACCGGTTGCAATGGCTAGCCCCTAGTCAAATGAGTAGTTTTTTGAGGGGGTAATGATAAATGGTAAAGGCACATCCCAATGTTCGCAAGCCAGCTTAGTCACCTGCTGACAATCATGAGCATAGCCAATGGGGAACGGTTTTCCGCATGTTTGCCAGTTGGCTAAGGTTCTGTCGTAATAGCCGCCGCCCATACCCATTCTGTTGCCTTGGTCATCAAAGGCGACCAGCGGGGTTATCACTACATCCAACTGATGCGGTAAGATCATTTGGGTTATATCTAAGTGTGGCTCCCAAATACCTAAGCTATTTTTCTCAACAGTAGTGTCTTCGTCATAGCGAAGAAAGATAAGATTGCCTGCGGTAAAGGGGTGCAGCCTTGGCAAGTACACATGAATGCCTTGTTGCCAAAGTGTTTTGATTAACACTTGAGTATCCAGTTCGCCGTCATTGGTCAGATATAACGCGACCTTATCTGCCTTCAGTTGTTTGAGTTTTTGCAGTGCTTTTATTGCTGCCGTATTAGCGAAAATAGACTGTTGCACACTGCTTAAGTTGCGGCGAGCAACGCGTATCGCTTGGCGAATGGCTTTTGGCGAGGTGACCGCTGGAGTCTCGGCATGGGACCTAGCTATTTTTTGAGGAGATATCTTGGGCGTCGGCGTCTGGGGCATCGTTGTCGCTAATCCATTTAAGTTCTTATGGAGTCTATCGGCTGTTAATCGGTATCGCAATTGGATTTAGCTGATGCTTCAATTCACGAGTGAGTTAATAGTGAGAGATTACAGGCTACAACGACATAAAAAAGCCCAACACTGTCGGTTGGGCTTTTTTATGATTAACTTGTGGAGTTGCAGGTCTGCCTAATACTCATCTTGCTCAGCGGCATCACTAATTCGCTCTTTGCGTTCCTGTTCCTCTTCGAATGCTGCTTGGATCTCTTCCAATACGGCATTGATATCGGCGGTATGTTCGCTCTCAATAAATTCGCCAGTTAATTCACTATCTGCTGACAGATCGCCAGATTCAAATTTTAGCCACATCTCTTGTGCATATTTGGTTTTTAGCACTGAGGGAGCAAACTGGCCATAATATTGGGTCATGTTGTTCACATCACGCAATAACATGCGCTTGGCATTGTTATTTGCTGCAGCATCGACAGCTTGAGGCAGATCGATAATCACTGGGCCTTTATCATCTAGCAGCACATTAAATTCAGACAGGTCGCCATGAATAAGTCCAGCACAAAGCATACGCTGCACATCTTTCATTACTTGATAATGATGGGCAATGGCCATCTCTTCAGTAAGGCTAATATCGTTTAATCTCGGCGCTACGAAGCCGGCGTCATCGGTAACCAGCTCCATCAATAATACGCCGTCAAAACAGCCATAGGGTTGAGGCACTCGCACTCCAGCATCAGCTAGGCGATACAAAGCATCTACTTCGGCATTCTGCCAGGCATTCTCTTGTTCTTGACGGCCGTAATTGGAACCTTTTTCCATCGCACGAGTACGTCGGCTATTGCGGCCTTTACGGCCCTCACGATATTCGACTGCTTTTTTAAAACTACGTTTGTCAGCTTCTTTGTAGATTTTAGCGCAGCGGACATCATCACCACATCTTACGATGTAGACGTCGGCTTCTTTGCCACTCATTAATGGACGAACAACTTCGTCTATTAATCCTTCATCAACCAATGGTTGGAGTCGTTTAGGGGTTTTCATAGTGCCCTTATACCCTACTTAAGCAAGCTATGGAACCAAAGTGCGGATCTTCATCATAAAAGATGCTTTTATGGCGATCTTTTAGCTGTTGTGAGTGCATTGGCGCTTGATGCGTGTGTTGGGCTATTAGATTTAGCAGTGATTAAATGCCTGATGTTTTCATGATTAAGCGCGAGGTCGTTTAAGTCAATTGTAGGGCGTATGCCGATACCTGATACTAGCTTTCCTTGAGGGCTATAGACTAAGGCTGCACTAAAGCTCACCTTTATGCCACTTTGTGTGAGTGAGGCATAGTGGCGAGGGCTTAGACTGCCTCTGGTTCTTTCCCCTA